>JAPYOO010000350.1 GCA_029938135.1 Bermanella sp.
TTTTTAAACTCTACCTCCATGGAAAACTGCTTTTTATCATCGCTAATGCATTGAGCCATTTGCACCATGAGTTTTTTATTATCGTTCATGAATAGTTTTCGGGCCTGAACAATAAAATTTTCTTTAGTAGTGCTATTTAATAATGTTAACGCCGCACTGTTGACATCAATTAAAGTAAACGAAGACAGTAATGAAGAGTATTCTTTAGGATACACATCTAAATACTGCTGAACCGACATTCCGTTTAAATGATTAAGCCATTCACGTACTAAGGCAATATCCACATGCCACATGCCTACACCACTGCCTTCGTACAATGCACGATAGCGGGCACGGCTTATATCTAACAGCTCTCGGTCTGAGGCTTGACGGCTAATGTCCCGCAGTACCCAAATAACACAGGGCTCAGTGTCATTTGGTTTAGAGTAATGCTGGCTGATATTCAATGTCATTAAACAGCCATTAAAATCCACTAAGCTTTCACCATGACTTTCAATTTGCCCGTTGGTTTTCATGCTACTCCAACGATCAAGCCAGGGCATGCCCGGATACGGAAAGACTTTTTGAATGGGTTTACCAATGACACTGGCTATGGACTTATTACCCAACCATTTACCCGCAGAGGTATTACAAAATATGATTTTCCCATACATATTTGTGGTAATGACCACCTCATCAATACAGGACAAGGCTTGCTCGGCCCGTTGAAATTGATTGATATTCAGTGCTTGCTGACTTATTTCCTTTATAAACTGCCTAAAGAAGAATCCACCCAGTAACGCCACCAATAACAAACCTAAGGAGAATATTTTAGGTGCTAGGGTATTAAGAGGCTGATAATAATGAAAAACGTTAAACGTGATTAACAGTGTCACCAATAACAAAGTGAAAAATACATACACTTTATTAAGGGTTAAAAAATCCTTTTTCTTACGCTGCATGAAGCTAATTCCTGTTTTTCTTATTTTTTTGCTAGTATGTCGTATTAAGCAATATCTAAGTCGCACCTCCAAAAAGGCAAGCACATGGCTCAATACGTTTTTACCATGAATCGCGTGGGAAAAGTCGTTCCTCCCAAGCGTGAAATTCTTAAAGATATTTCGTTATCTTTTTTCCCCGGTGCCAAGATCGGCGTATTGGGTCTAAATGGTTCCGGTAAATCTACATTGCTGCGCATTATGGCAGGAGTGGATACAGATTATAACGGCGAAGCGCGCCCTCAAGCCGATATTAAGATTGGTTATTTAAAACAAGAGCCTGAACTGGACCCTAATAAGGATGTTCGTGGCAATGTAGAGGAAGGATTATCCGAAGTACTGGACGCCCTAAAAGAATTAGATCAAGTCTATGCCGATTATGCTTTAGAAGACGCCGACTTTGATGCCCTAGCCAAGAAACAAGCCAGGCTAGAAGCGGTTATTGAAGCGGGTGACGGACATAACGCTAACAACATAATGGAACGTGCCGCCGATGCACTACGACTTCCCGATTGGGATGCGGATGTAACTAAGCTGTCTGGGGGAGAGCGTCGTCGTGTGGCGTTGTGCCGTTTATTATTATCTAAGCCTGACATGTTGTTACTGGACGAACCCACTAACCACTTGGATGCACAGTCGGTTGATTGGTTAGAGCGATTCTTGGAAAATTACCCCGGCACTGTAGTGGCCATTACCCACGATCGCTACTTCTTAGATAATTGTGCGCAATGGATATTAGAGTTAGACCGTGGCCATGGTATTCCTTATGAGGGTAACTACACCTCATGGCTGGAACAAAAAGAAGCCCGTTTAGAGTCGGAAGACAAAAAACAAGCGGCCCTTGAACGTACCATCAAACATGAATTGGAATGGGTTCGTTCCAACCCCAAAGCACGCCAAGCCAAAAGCAAAGCGCGTATTGCTCGCTTTGATGAACTTAACAGCAAAGAATTTCAAAAGCGTAACGAAACCAACGAGATCTTTATTCCGCCAGGCGAGCGCTTGGGCGATTTAGTGGTTGAATTTGATGGTGTCAGCAAAAGCTTTGGTAACAAACTATTAATCGATAACTTCAGTGCCAAGATTCCAGCGGGCGCCATCGTGGGCGTGGTGGGTGCTAACGGCGCGGGTAAATCGACACTGTTTCGCATGATCGCCGGCAACGAGTCTCCTGATAAAGGCACCATTCGTTTAGGCGACAGCGTAAAAGCGGCCTATGTTGAACAGTTACGCGATCAGCTAGATGACAATAAAACCGTATGGGAAGCCATTAGTGACGGCCAAGAGCAATTACAAATTGGTACCTATGAAGTGTCTTCAAGAGCCTATTGTGGCCGTTTTAACTTTAAAGGCAGCGACCAAAAGAAGCGTGTAGGCGAGTTATCGGGCGGTGAACGTGGCCGCCTACAACTGGCGTGTGTGTTGAAACAAGGGGCTAATATGCTGCTGCTGGATGAGCCCTCTAACGATTTGGATGTAGAAACCTTACGTGCCCTTGAAGAAGCGTTATTGAACTTTCCTGGCTGTGCCGTGGTTATATCGCACGACAGATGGTTTTTAGACCGTATTGCTACCCATATATTGGCCTATGAAGGCGATAGCCAGCTATACTTTTTAGAAGGTAATTACCAAGACTACTTGGATGACCGCAAGCGCCGCTTTGGCAGTGACGCGGATCAACCCAAGCGTCTTAAATACAAAAGCTTAAGCTAGCGCCAATGTTAAGGTTAAACACTAGATAGCTGTTAAAGGATGCCATCATGAAAGAGCAACGCCGCAGTTTTCAACGCATTCCGTTTGATGCCGATACCAGCGTCAGTCAGGGAGAAAGAAGTTGGAAGGTGGAGCTCATTGATGTGAGTTTGAACGGCATATTGTTCAAACAACCCAGTGAATGGAGCATTCATCCGGGGCAGCCACTTACCATACGCATGCGCTTAAATGATAATTCGCACATTGATATGGAGTCGCTGTTGGCGCACAACACCAAAAGTCAGGTGGGTTGCCACTGCCTTCATATCGACCTAGACAGCATCACTCTGCTTAAGCGCTTAATTGAGCTTAATTTAGGCTCGGATGAGTTTGTGGAAAGAGAGCTAAGCGCCCTGCTGAGCGATCA
>JAPYOO010000351.1 GCA_029938135.1 Bermanella sp.
ATGTTCTAACCGAAGTGGATTGGCGACTATTCACCACCCTTATTCGATTTGATGCGGTGTACTTTGGGCACTTTAAATGTAACCGCCAATTATTGGCAAGTTACCCCAATATTAGCGGCTACATACGTGAGTTGTATCAGGTTCCGGGTATCAGTGAGACCGTGGATATGGCGCATATAAAAACGCACTACTACAAAAGCCATACAACGATTAACCCTACCGGCATAGTGCCATTGGGTCCATTGCAAGACTTTAACGCCCCACACAATCGAGGCTAAAATGGAGAACGCATCATGATCACACATTTCCCTTATGACAGCCTAGGCAAAGCAAATTCATTAACATGGTTAAAATCGTGGCACGGAGAGATATTAAATGATCACACATTTCCCTTATGACAGCCTAGGCAAGGCAAATTATGGATGGTTAAAATCGAGCCATCATTTTAGCTTTGCCAATTATTACAACCCGGCACGCACCGGTTTTGGTGCTCTTTTGGTGGTGAATGATGATTGGGTGCAGGCCGGTATGGGTTTTGGTGCACACCCTCACAAAAATATGGAAATCATTAGTTATATTCGCTCGGGTGAGTTGAGTCATGAAGACAGCACCGGAAACAAGGGTGTGGTTAAGGCAGGTGAAGTACAAGTGATGAGTGCCGGCACAGGTATTACTCACAGTGAATATAACCATACCGATACGGACATGACGTTTTATCAAATTTGGATTCACAGCAATGAGAAAAATGTAGAGCCTAAATGGGATAACAAAAAATTTCCCACTGAATTTTCAAGCAGTGAATTAACCTTGCTTGTATCCGGTTACCCACAGGATGAGGGCAAAGCTTTGTTTATTCATCAGCATGCACGCATCTTTGGCGGAAAAATAAGCAAGGGCAGCTCTTTTATCCATAGTATTACTCATCAAGCCTATGTGCTGGCGAGCGAGGGGAAATTTGAAATAAGTATTGATCAACGCAGCATTGAATTAAATAAGGGGGATGGTGCTCAAGTAACGGCCAGTAACAGCGTGACCATCACTGCACTCAGTGACTGTGAAATCGTATTAATTGATGCGCCTCGTTAATGGTTTGCCTAAACCTGAGCCGCATTATTTAAAGTACTTGTTAAACTATTGAACGCCCGATATCAACTCAGCTTGTTGTTTAATGGCTTTATTAAAATCGTTAAACCCTTGAGGCGTGTTGTTTGAAATACTGCCCCATAATAAGGGTAGCAGCCAACCGCTGAATACTTCACCGTGTGTTAGAAGCGTGTGTTGGTCAGCGGTTTTTGTGAGTTTAAAATAGTGTTCACCCGCAAATAAAATATCCATACCTGCCACATTGCCTCTCCAGCGTAACTCTTTGTTTACGTCATACTTCAACAGCTCAGGCGTGAATACCATGACGCCCTCTGTGGGGGGGGCGATACTCACCGATAGTTGCGACCCTACCTGAGGGGGTTGGCCATCTATAGTGTTTATCGTTTCAATGAACGCGCTCCAGTTGGGGTACTTCTTAAACTGGGTGAGCACGGCCCATACGGCGTGTGGCTCGGCCTGTATTTTGATATGGGTGGCAATATGCTGCTGGGCAATACTTGAGGTGCTGGCCGTTAACAGGGCACTTGCCAAAAGAAGTGCATAGGCCATTGTGCGGCTACGGGTGTTATGGGCAGTACGTATAAGGGTTTTCATGTGGTTCTGCTTTAAGCTAAGGGTGTAGAGCCATTGTGCGATGGTGCTTTCACAAATAAAAACACTATAAATTTAACTAAAGTTAACTATAATTTGTGTATAGCCTCACTGTAACCCATTCCCAATGATCATAGACTTTAATCGCTTACGTACCTTTACCACTGTGGCGCACATTGGCAGCATCACCAAAGCAGCATTAAGCCTGCATCTTACTCAACAGGCGGTGTCTAGCCAGATTCAATTGTTAGAACAAGACCTAGGCCTATTGTTATTTAAGCGCGCCAATCGCCGTATTTACCTCACTAAGGAAGGGCTTAAACTCTATAAACAGGTGAGCCCTCACTTTAAAATCATGGAATCTCACATCATTGACCTAGTGGGAGAGGTGGCGACTATGGATACCACGTTAGTTGTAGGGGCCAGCAACGAGGTAGCCGAAATGTTGCTGTGCGAAAGAATCGTTGAATTTAAAAAGCAGTACCCACAAATCCAATTTGAATTAATACTAAGTTCAGATACCAAGACCGAAGAGGGTATATTAAACGGACAGTTAGATCTGGGTTTTGTGGTGTTTTCTAAGGATGTAAAGTTACTTAACCTTACGTCTTTTCGGCGTGAAGATTTTATTACTGTGGCAAGTCATGAATATTTAAAGCAGCATCCTCCCATTAAAAAAATTAAAGATTTATTGTCACACAGTATTATTGATTTTGAGCCCCATTGTCCTTCCCTTAAAACCTGGGTAATGAAAAATGATAAAAAGTTACTCAGCCATTTTTCCCATACCCAAGCGGTTATTTCTGCCAATGATGACCGCATGATTCGGCGCCTGGTTTTAAATCACATGGGCGTTGCCAATTTGCCTCGGTCTTTGGTGCAAGACGAATTACAAAGCGGCAAATTGGTGGAGGTATTAAAAAGCAGTAAAAAAATTCAGGCGGGCATCGACATTATCACCATGAAACGAAAAACCCATGGTCTGGCCGCTAAAACGTTTATGGAATTCATGTTAACGTGAATTCATCTAGGGTGCCGATGGTGCTTCTGTTAAAAATAAAAAAGGAATCTAAATGTCTATGAATCGCGCCTATCTATTTATATTGCCCGGGCTACTAATGGCCATGACGGGCGTGGGCGTGGGCGATTTAGCCACGGCAGGCTTCACCGGTGCCATGCTGGGCACCAGTGTGTTGTGGGCGGTGGTACTGGGGGGGATATTTAAATTTATTCTCACCGAAGGCATTGCCCGCTGGCAGCTGGCCACCAACACCTCCATTATTCAAGGCAGCGTTAAGCACCTTAAAAAACCTTTCATGATTTTTATGGCCTTGTATTTTATACCCTGGTGTTGGTTTGTGGGGGGCGCACTTATTAATGCTGCCGGAGTTGCCGG
>JAPYOO010000073.1 GCA_029938135.1 Bermanella sp.
CTATTAATCGTTATGTGGCGAAAACGTGCCTCTGGCCCCATAACCCTGTATTTAACCCATTTACAAACCAACCTAAAAGCGCGTGGCGGTTTTTTGCTGATAACCGCCTTACCTTTGCTGACCTAGTGGTGTTTCTTCGGGAGCGGGAATTAAGTTCTAACCCCTTTAGCCTTTACCCTTGGAAACCGAACTTGTGGTCAGCCTCGAATACCCTCCAAACGCATTCTAGGGGGGCATAAAGCTCCCCAATTTGTTCATTTGTTCGTTCTAAGTAGAGCCGAAAATTATGAGCAGCCATCCTCATAAAGCGCTTCAATGTCATCGACTATGGCTTTCCTGTCGTTGTATTCTTGTGAATCAAAGGCTGGAGATGAATCCACGGATACCCTAGCAGTGAGCTCCTGTAAATTTAACAGGGTCTGCGTTATGTTTTCCCTTACGTCATCAAAACCGCAACCCAGCCATAACCCCTTTTTAATTTGATTATCTACATTTGTTGGAAAATAGGCGTCGAAGGAGCTGGCGGTGAGCGCAGTGGAGAGACTACGGATGTCTACTAATTTGTTGGCATCTAACACATAAGGGTTTTGACCGTCGCCATAATCCACCAAATACCCCTGGCCACCCAGCGCACTTAAATATAGCTTAGTAATACACTTAAACTTCTCGGTATAACTTGCCCCAGTGCAGTGAGACTTTAAGTACACTTTATCTAGGATGACCTTCAGCCACTGGAATGTGGTTGCGTTCCAAGATTCATGCAAAGCCTGTTTTGCCAGGTTGACCAGAAAAGAATCGAATAACGTGGGTGAATCGGCCAATAGCCTGTCTGCCACCACAAAGTCTTTAATGACCTTATGGGTCTGTATTCTGGTATTTAGGGCGTCTTGGCTGAGTAAACTGTGATCCAGTGAAAATAGTTTAGGAATGTATTCGTCCACACCTAGTTCACGGGTTAACACGTCATGTTCAATTAATTGTTGAGTTAAATTTGGGTTTAATTGATGCAGACTGATGAATTCACGAAAATTCCCCATGGCCCGAGTTTCATCAAAAAATAATTTACCATCACTGTCTTGTTTGGGGTGTTTTAAGCTGTTTATCACGCCTTTTAGTGGAGCTGAATATGCTTGGCCACCTTGCTGAAGTGCAGCAAGCATTTCCATTCGTGACAACTCACTCACTGGGGCATTGTGATAGGCACGTACCACCACTAAATCCATTAAGGCTGCGGCATAAATACCGTAATGGCTTTCATTTAAATCGGATGTTAAGTGTTTAAATTCTTCAACTATAGATCGGTAAAATAATCCGCGCCCGGTATTGTCGCTGGGCACGGGTTCGATGGTCAATATTAACTGATCCAAGGCAGTCTCTATTCGTCCCTTTAAGCCTTTTATTTCTTGACCCACAAACAGATATTGCATGAAATTCTGCACAATCTCATTCCAGTCCCTAAGGTCAACTATGTCTTGCTGATAGATCACATCATCATATCTATATGTGGGTTGCGCCAGCTTTAGAAACATCCGGTAGGTAGTGTCGTAATGGCTAATGGCGCTAAACACACTGCCATCATCAGGATGAATGAAGGGCGTAATGGGGTGGGTAAGCTCATTAAAAATTGGGAAGTTATTAAAGGTGAATTCAATATCCCCTTCTGGAGTTGTTGTAAAACTGGCAAATGCGGTTTGCAGTATTTGTGCTCTAGTGATGAATGCTTCGGTAAAAATCTGAGTGTCTTTATTTATATAGGTGAGTTCGCTTGCGCTGGCATTGTTGAATGCAACATCAAATGCGGTTAACTCACCCGTAACGTCTATGGCAAACTGTATATCAAGCTTTAAGAGGCGATGATTGTTATCAGAGAATGTGGGTAGCACGCTTTCGACATTAAAAAACCCAGAGACGGTCAGTGAAGTCGTGCTGTTGTTTAGAAAAAATACACGGCTATCTTCCTCATCTTCTAACTCTTTAAATTTATTCTCAACATTTTTGTATTCTGAATTAAAATATTGAGTCGATGAGTCATTAAAATCAGCCTTATATGTGATCGCAGGCATTGTGGCTAATGTGAAAAAATCGGCACCGTGTTGTGAAGACAGCCCTAGGTAGTTAACCAAGTCTGTTTTTGTGCCGTCGCTGGCTTGGGTATTTTCGTTAAATGCATTCATGAATGCAGCAGCTGAAAACACCCTATATGCGTCATTTGGTGCCTCATAAGAAATGATAAGGTCTTCGCGATCCATGGCTATGTTGTTTTTTGAAATACTCGCCAAAACAGGGATGCTGGTCACGGCGTTAAATCGATACACCTCCAGTTCGTTTATCAACAAAGAAAGTTCTCCACCTTCTAATATTATTTTAACGCTTTTATCAATCGTTATTACACCGTCTAAAGAGAGGCTGGCCTGTTTATTATCATGAAAGGTATTACTTGAAAATACAGCTGCTCCGAGCACCACCTGCTCATTAGGGAAATTAACAATACCGCTGTCTTTTAACGCACCGGCCAAAAAGTGATCGTCTATGAAGGTATGGCTACTTGCTGCATCACTTACCGGCTGGGAAGTCGATTCGCTGCTAAAAGGGTCATCAACTTCATTTTTAAAATCATCCCACCGGGGGAAAATAACATCCAGGTTGGATGATTTTTCAACTGAGACAAGCCAGCTAATTAAATCTTCTTTATCTGCTTTAGGTAAGTACTCGATGGCTTGCAGGTTAGTAACCCTAGTATTCGCTTGTAATGTACAGGCCCCGTCATACCAAATATAATGAGCCTGTGTTTCGCAGTAACTCTGGGTTAGCGCACTCTTGCCATCGCCCACGGGCTTGGAGGCACCGTTATCACTGCTATCTTCGGATGAGCCACAGGCCATTAGCGTGAGCATTAGCGCTAAACTTGCCAAGACTCGGGTCGTTATTATTACGTGAGCGTACATGAAATTCCTTCCTTGGATTTCGTCATAATTTTGGCCAGTGTAGTGATTTTGAAATCAATGGCTACAAAGATACCGAACATAAGGGTTATTTTACGAATAAAACACTATTAATCGAGGCGCTAACAAGAGTGATCTATTAGCTTTTTCGAAGAATATAATCCACTCAGAAAGCGCTTCAATAATCGCCGGACAGATGGCTAGAAGCGTGCTTGAATTGGCTGATCCCCAAGGGTCTGATTTAGTTGCCAATTGATAATTAGGCCCGTTTTCCATTTAACCAAAAACCGATAAACGTCCTACGCACAAAAAGATGGTAGCTTAATAAGCTAATTGAAATGGTCACGCCAAAAGTGATTGTAAACTTTACACCTGCACTCCAATCCAAGTACGTTAATTGGCTGGTGGTCCAAATAGCGATAGGTAAGTGAATTATATATACCCAATAGGCGGAATCGGTTAGATATCTAGCCTTAGAATTGTAAGTATTGAATATTCGTAAAAATAGCCCGGTAATGCCAAAAATTAACGCCCACATTAACAGCCCATTTGAAAGGGCTGCCCATAGGTGAGGAAATGGGCGGCTTAATTCCGGT
Organism: Bermanella sp.; assembly: GCA_029938135.1. GTDB lineage: Bacteria > Pseudomonadota > Gammaproteobacteria > Pseudomonadales > Oceanobacteraceae > Bermanella. Next base: position 3,539 of record JAPYOO010000073.1, read on the forward strand.
GATTTAACCACTTGCACAAGAAAATAGCTGGCCATAGGCAGTATTAAAAGAGCCAGAAATAAGTAATGATAGGTATACCTATTGGTTCTGGCGAGTAACTCTCTTTGGCCATATAGTTTCCATCCACACCAATAAATAAAACCATACGCTAAGAATATTCCTAGGTTGGGTGCCCAGCGTATATCGCTGTCTAGTGCACCAGATTTCATGGGAAAGAAAGTGATGGCTGAAACAAGACCAAGAAGAAATAACCCTTGAAGTTTTCCCACTCCAAAGCGAATAAAGGATTCTGAAAACTGTTTCCATTTAACGGGTTGTGGAATTTTTTTGAATAGCAAGGTTAGCGCGTAGAACATAAGTAAGTAATAGATGAACCAAAAATGCCATAGAGTAATTAACCAATCCAGCGGAGTATTTATAAAGTTCTCATAAGCTTCTTTTCCCAGTTGAAATATAGCAGTGCTAAAACCTAGAAAAATTATTGGAAATATAAGAGGCCAGCCAACAAGAAATGGCAGTAAAATTCGTTTTATACGGTTGCCTGCAAAGGACTTTGCACCCCGCTTATTATAAATGAGGGCGGCAAAGAAACCAGACATTAAAAAGAAAATAGGCATGCGAAAGCTATGGATAAGGCCAACCAAAACGTCAAATAAAGAGGATGTAGCCGGGTCACGATAGGGCCAAACTAAATCGGGCTCGTATACCATGTAGCTAACCGCAGAATGTATAACAACACCCAGTAACATCATAGTGGCTCTTAGATGATCTAGGGCATGAAGTCTAGATTCAGTTGGTACCCTAGTCATAATTGGCTTCCATATTTATTTTTATTAAACACATGTGCCACATAGCATTAATGCATGCTCGTGATTTTGTGGCGGTATCTTATACATAAGTGATTAATGAAAATGTGAAAGGCTTCAATACTGATAAATAAAACTGTCAAAATAGAAGGAAAATAAAGTCTGATATAATCTTTATAGGATTAAAGTCTTGCTTTTGACAATGCTAGGATTCGCTATTTTGCTTTTAGCGTAATAAAAGATAAGCCAATGCTTTAATCCATTGGGCCTAATAAATCGATAAACTAGACCGTCATAGTAAGGGTTATATTTAGGAAAGAAATTGCGATGATTTATCCATAATGGTTTTGAGGAGGGTGGGGTCAGCTATTAGATTTTGTTCGTCGAGGCTTCTAGCTCCCGTGGTCAGAATGACCCTCGTCGCTTGCCTTCAGTCTGCCTTATATGTGCCATTAATATACATACAGATAGAACTAGCTAATATAAGCCATTTTATCAATTCATCGCCTATGAACCATACTAATAGGGTTGCACATTGACTTGGCTGTTTGAATGAAAGTCGCTGGTAACAACCGCCCTTAGATTTATGACGTTACAACGGGTGAAAATATTATAAGCAAAGCACAAGACAGTAAAAGAAATGCTAAAAAATATCACACTGATGTTCTAGGTCACTAAATACAACATGGCCATCGCACTTTTTTGATGGCCGTTATTTAATGGTGAGAATTTAACACACTGAAAAAAGACATAAAACAGGCGGGTAGGGTAGTCCTTGAAAACCTCTAAAATTTAACAGATGCCTCATAGGTAAGCACTCTACCAAAGTCCATGCGAACCTCATTTAAGCCACCGCGCCGAGCATATTCTGGCACCATAACCGATTCGTCGCTGGCGTTATTTAAGCGCACACTATGATAAATATCTCTCTGGCCAAGCCGCTGGCTATAACCCAACATTAAATCGAGTACTAAGCTGCTATCTACATCCTGTTCCGGACCTTCAGTACTGTCGGTATAATTTGCCACCACGGAGATTAAATAGCTTTTGATTTGCTTACTCATGCCTGCTGACATCGTAAAGGCAGGAACATATTTAAAATTGTAATGGTCATTCCCTGCAACCTCATCACCATCATCTCCGCTTATTATATTTAAATTGAAAAAGGCGTCCAGTTTGTTATGGCTATAGCGGGTTTCCAGCTCTAATCCCTGGGCGTTAAATGCTTCGCCATTGGCATAAACAGGTTTGTTCACCACGGTACCAGAGCCGTCCGGCTTATCCGTAGGCACAGTGACAATTTGGCGATATATTTTATTATCATAGGTGGCATAGTATGCATTGGCCTGAAGGAAATAATGTCCATACGCCCTTAGATAGGAAACCTCATAGGAGGTGCTTTTTTCAGGGTTAAGATCTGGGTTGCCTGTGATGACGTCATTACGGCCCACAATATATAACGCAAATAACGAGGGCGACCGGTATGATTGCCCGGCAATGAACTTAACACTGCTGACATCAGAGAAGCTGTATACCAATGTTCCCCGGCTGGAAACATTGCCGCCAAACAATTCATTATCCACCACCCGACTGCCCAGCAGCCCTTTCCAGCGATCCTTCTGGTAACCTAGCTGGGTAAATACTGAGGTTTCACTTACATCCTGACCGGCTAAATTTCCTTCATAATCAATCAGAGTACCGTCGCTCAATTCAAATTGAAATGCCTCTATTTCTCGATAATCATGATCTATGCCTATTTCAAAATCATAATCCTCATAAAATTGAAGTCGGTATTTTATTGCATTAATAATGTGTACCGCCTCTATTACGCCCTGTTCGTCATTGGCGGCATCTCGGGAAAATTCCCGGTTGTTCCACTCGTAGTTACTCAGCAGGTTGATGCTTGAATCATCATCAATAGAATACTGGAACTTGTACGCAGCTAAATACCCATCTAAAGCGTGCTGATTACCCGAACCTAAATTTAGCCTAGGTGCCACGCCCAAGTAACCCTCTTCACCGCTATATGCGTTGATTAGAAATTCATGGGTGTTGTAATGGCCCTGCAGAGTAACCGCAGCCATGTCGTTGAAGTCGGTTACCGGGGCCGAATTTCCCAGCTCGTCAACAAAGGTAAAGTCATTCTCTTCGCTGTTTTCAAAATTTGCCGAAATAAATAGCCTTGCATTGCCCTCTTTATTGGTAAAATTTTTGGAGACGCCTGCGGTATTTTGGCCTTCACTTCCTATTCCCACATAAGCATTGCCCTGTGGCTGTTTGCTATCGCGCAGTACGAGGTTAATGGCGCCTGAATAGGCATTGGTACCATACAGCACCGAGGCAGGCCCCTTAAGTACCTCAATACGTTCAATATCATGAATGTTAATGCGCTCCAGTATCGCCTCCCCAGTGGCGCCGTTTGAGGTGGGTACCTTATTAATCATCACTAGCACTTTGTTTGCGTAGTGATCTTGCAGTACCGATCTGGCAGTGGGGATAGATTGTTTAAAGTAAGTGCGCAACACCGCCACCCCCGACAAAGTGGCTATGGCCTCACGAACTGTGCGAAAACCGTATTTATCTATCTGCGCGCGTTGAATTACCGTTACCGTAGAAACACTGTTAAACACGGTCTCATTATTACTGGATGCAACCGTAACTCTTAGCTGTACAAGTTCTTCCAGAGATAAGCTAAACAAGTCATCGAAAGAATAAGGTGATAACGTCTCTTGAGCATGCACAGACGGGTAATAAGACATCAATAAACACAACAACAGAGTATATTGGTGGCAGGGCCAGTGACGTGATATGGGCGTACTGTGTTTCATAATTAATGACTCTGCTATCCTTGGGCGGGGCCAGACATTTTCAATTCATTTCAGTGTAGTAAAAAGATGGCTAGTTGAAATATAGCCTTTTATTTAATGTGCGTAGGAATATATGAACGTATTTTTACCATTTATTAAGTGTTATTAGTAATCGATGTTAAAAGCTTAAGGCGTTAGTTTCTTTTACTATAAGAGCCGTTAATAAGACGCCATTGAGCACTGTTAATATCGTAATAATCGACTGCGCACCAGGGAAATGATACAGGGTTAATACAGCAGGATTTAAGGCCCCAGGAGAAATATATGCCACGGGGTATAGTTGACCCGGTGGCTTTTTTTCCTTACGGGACAAATTCTTGTTATTTCCATTCTAAAAATGTCAGGCCTTGCATTTTTCAAAGTGAATACAGCAACACCTGATTAATTACTTTCACCCATAATCCAATGGGCTAAAAAATCGCAAACGAAAGTGGGATTTACATGTAGATATTATAGGGTGGTAGCTTCGCTAAATAGGTCGTAATTTTTTAATTGAGGGCGGCAGGGAGACTATTTACGGGTTATTTTATCATTAGATTATATTATTAATAAAAGGTAATAAGCAGTAGCTTTCATATTAGATGCCTATTTTTCTGGGGAATAGGGTGCTGATGGGTGCTTAAGAGGTCTACACTATAATAAATTTTATTAATATTTGAAGTATCTATAGTGAACACTTCAACCTGCATAAATTCGGTTTTTCGGACGCCTTTGAAAGCCATTGGTTTGCTATTGTTATTGTCTCAGTTCTCTTGTCAATCATGGGCACTAAATCGTTCGTTTTCTTTTGAGCACTTCAATGAAAAAGATGGGCTCACCAGCCAGGTTGTAGTGTCAGCTACTCAAGATATTTATGGTTTTGTTTGGTTTGGTACCGAAGATATAGGTGTGTTTCGATATGATGGCCATAAATTTGAGCATTTTAAACACGATCATAATGATTCGTACTCAATTTCTGCCGGTCCAGTGTATTCCATTTTGGCCGACAAAGATGGTTCCGTTTGGTTTGCTATAGCGGGTGGCGGTATTAGCCAATACGACCCACATACCAATCGATTTAGTACTATTAAACACCAAGCAGGCAGCACGGATGGTCTTCTAAATAATTATGTTTATTCGCTATTGAAAGATAACCAAGGGCAACTCTGGATCGGTACGGAAACGGGAATCAGTGTCTATGATCCTAGCCGCAAAACATTTAAAAATATTAAGGTGCAGGATGGCCAGCTAAGTGGAAGGGGCATCTGGCATATGATGCAAGATTCCAAGGGACTTGTTTGGATTGCTACCTATGGGAACGGGTTAAATGTCTATGATCCCAAGATGCAGACCTTTGAATATTTTCGTCACGACCCAACAAACTCTAACAGTCTGGCCCATGATGTAGTGGGCGCCATACTGGAAGATCAAGATGGCACAATTTGGGTGGGAGGCAAAGGAGGGCTTAATCGATTTGATGCCATCACTAAACATTTTAAGCGATATCAACACGATGAAAACGATGAAAAAAGTCTACTTGAAAATTACGTATGGGACATGCACCTGGATAAGCGAGGGTTTATCTGGCTGGGAGGGTATGGTGGTGGACTTGCGAGATTTTACCCTGAGACTGGCCAGGTACTCAGGCATAGCCACGATACAAATCGGAATAGAAGCATAAGCGGCAACCTAGTGTGGTTTGTTTTTGAAGATCGCAGTGGTGTGTTGTGGGTGGGTGTTTCTGACGGGGCGCTTAATAAATATGTGTTAGCTAATGATCAATTTACCAGTTACCTGTCCAATTTAAATGACAAAAATAGTCTTCCCATAGAGAAACCGGTGAGTATTTATCAGGCTAGGGATGGATTAATTTGGATTGGTGCCAAGCATCCAAAGGGTGGGTTGGTGGCTTGGGATAAAAGTAATAATCATATTAAGCGCTATATATCAGATGACAACGACCCCAATGGCATACCCAACGGTGCTATTTTTACCATTGCCGAAGATCAAGAATCCATGTTGTGGTTTGGTGGTGGGCCGAGTGGTTTGAGTAAATTAAACCCAAAAACAGGCAAGCTAACGCGGTTTAGACACGACCCTAATGATGAAAATTCACTCTCTCATGATGTTATTAGAAAGGTTGTGGTTGATCATGAAAATAATATATGGGCGTGCGGTTTAAATGGTTTATCAAAGCTGAATACAGCTCGCAATAAATTTACACATTATTTTAAGGGGCAACGTTGCAACAGCGTTTTAATGGACAGTAAATACAATCTGTGGGTGGCGAGCGAATTAAGTGGGGTGCATGTTTTTAAAGCAGGTAAGGATAAGCCCATTCAGGTGTTACATGGTGAAAGAGTAAAAGGTGGTTTGTCTGGTAATCATGTGACTGTTTTTTTTGAAACATCTGAAAATCATTTATGGCTAGGCACGGAGGGTGGGGGAATTCGTTTGTGGCAAGAAGATAGCGAGACCTTCATCGGTTTCGATGAGAGTGATGGCTTGGCTAATAATTCAGTATCCTGGATTCATGAAGATAATTTAAAGCGGTTATGGATTGCCACGTCCAGCGGGCTAAGTTTATTTGAATTAGAAAAAAAACATTTTACCAACTTTTATGTTGAAGATGGCCTGCCTTCCAATAAATTCACTAGATTCTCTGGCAATGCGGGGATAAAAGATAAAAAAGGCCAGTTTTTATTAGTGGCCTCTGTAGGCATTGTGGAGTTTGACCCTAATAAGATAACGGGTAATCAGTCTATACCCACTTTAGTGTTTAATAATCTTCAGGTTAATTACCAGTCGGCAAATTTATCTCAATCACCATTAATTACCAAGCGCCTAGAAATGGATTGGCAAGACAGGGTGGTGTCATTCTCTTATTCGGTACTGGAATTCGTTAATCCTAAAAAGAACTATGTAGAATATAAATTGGAAGGGTTTGATGAAAACTGGATTAATGCGCAAGGAAAATATCAGGTTACTTATACTAATTTAGACGGCGGTGACTACGCATTTAAGGTAAGGGCCAGTAATAATCATGGCGTTTGGAACGAACAGCCACTCATGCTTGATCTGCAAGTGAACCCTCCATGGTGGAACACTTTGTATGCCAGAGTGATGTATATTTTATTGGTTTTATTGGTTATTTGGCTCAGTGTGTATTATCGAACAAGAGTTAAGGAAATTGAGTTAAGAGAACAGGCGCAGCGAAGTAGGCAGCTGGAGCAGCAGGTTAAAGAGCGTACAGAGCATTTACATAAAGCTATTGCAGATTTAAACGCTCACCAAGAGCTACTTGTTCAAGCAGAGAAAACCATCGCCATGGGACGATTGGTAACAGGTGTAGCGCATGAAATAAACACTCCTTTAGGGGTGTGTATTACCGCTATGAGTGCCCTAAAAGAAATTGTCAATACAATTAAAACCATGTTGCATGAAAATAAACTCTCTAAAAAGGATTTCGATGATAATTTCTCTAGCTTAATTGAGTTGACTGATCTGTCTAATGTTAACTTATCAAGAGCGGGTGAAATAGTAAGACGATTTAAAAAAATATCAGTGGATCAAGTTCAAGAGACGTTAACGGTTTTTTTGGTTAAAGAAGTTATTGATAATGTGGTGACCTCTATTAATTCTGAATTTTATAAGCGAAGTGTAAGCTGGGATATTCATTGTAGCAAAGATTTAAAAATTAAAAGCTATGCTAACTCGGTTTATACAATAGTGGATAATATTTGTTCTAATGTTTTTGTGCATGCCTATAAATCTTCAGAAACCTGTCACATTTATATTTCGGTGGAATATGAACAACCTGAATCAAGGTTGATGATTACTATTAAAGATCAAGGGCTAGGAATACCTGATAAAGAGGTGCCTTACATTTTTGATCCATTTTATACCACGGCAAGGGGGGATAATTGTATGGGGTTGGGTTTGCATATAGCTTACATTGAAGCCTCGCAACGATTAGGTGGCAGCATTAAATGTCACAGTAAGGTTAATGAAGGGACGACTTTCTTTATTTCTTTTAATAGTTCCTTGCAAACCTCGACCTAGGGCCCGGTATTGCCTTTTGCCTAAGTGCACAATGCAGCCCCCCGCCCACCAGTAGGGTGGGGTTGATGGTGAGGTCCTCAGCAATGATTCTTTTACTCCGTATAAATTCTTGTGGGCTGTTAACACATTCAGCCAAGATCAATTGGCCACCTTTAACGGCTTCTAAGTATGGCTGTCTATTTGACTGGGGGTGCTGATTATCTGTTCAAATAGTCATTGAGCTTAATCTGCCCATAAACCAGCTGAATTTCCTAAATCGCTTACGCCACTTTTCCGTTATGGCTTTAAGTGCGTAAAGTTCTGCATCTAGAGGGGGTTGTCCTGCGCCATAACACTGGTATATGGGGGATCTTTGGCTTCAGGAGGTAGGCTCATCTGACAGCTGACTTCAGCGAATTCAAGGTGCGTGACACCCATTGTTCTAAATTTTGGATTAATCAGTTCGGATTTGGCCTGTTTATCTCAGAAACTTCAGAAGTTAAACTATTTATCATTGAAATTGGTCAGGTAAGGCCATATAAAGCAGAGTTGAATACGGCATAATCAGTCAAAATATTAATACCGGAGGCGCATATGGCAACGGTACGAAACAAAGTCATGATCCCTGTGGGTCAAAACCAGTCACATGAAGCCGAATTTGTGAGCTTTCATGGGCTTAATGACGACAAAGAACACATAGCCCTAGTATTTAAGGGCGCAGACTCGGCACAGGGCGTACCTTTGGTTAGGTTGCATTCTGAGTGCCTAACGGGCGATGTATTTCACTCAGCCCGTTGCGACTGCGGGAAACAGCTAGACGAAGCGGTAGAAACCATGGCCAAGCAAGGGGGGATTATCTTGTATTTGCGCCAGGAAGGCCGCGGTATTGGCTTATATAACAAATTAGACGCTTACAAATTACAAGACACTGGCATGGACACATTTGCTGCTAATCGCGCTTTGGGTTTTGATGATGACCTTAGAGATTTTTCGGTGGCGGCTCAAATGCTAGCGGCCTTGGGTGTGGATGAAATTGACCTGCTCACCAATAACCTAGAAAAAGTGAAAACCATCGAAGAGCAGGGTGTAATAGTGCGCAAGCAGAAGTCTACTGGGGTTTTTTATAATCGCCACAATGGTCATTATTTACAGGCGAAAGCCGAGATCGCTAATCATCAAATCGATTTAAAAGGCGTGCTGGCACAAGTGCGTTAATTTAAGTCCATTAGTTTAAGCCTGTGGATTTAACGTGTGACAAGGGCCTTTCAGTTTGAATAGTCCTTTTCAGCACACTTAATTTAGTAAAACCCAGCTAACAGGCCTAAGCTAGCCTCACTCCTTTTTCTTATTTTCTGCGAATATCAACTACCCTTAATCCAAAGCCATCTTTGGGCGTTGAGTCATGTTTTTAATCACCAAAATAACCAAGACTAATATAGTTAGGATGGCTTCTAAGTATGACGGCTGCCTATCGATTGCAGCTTATAAAGCAATCTTATTTAGGTGCTACAATGAAAATAAGCAAACTCTAAGTTGTTCTAATGTACCGATATCTATTGCTCATTATTTTTATCATTACGTGTAATATAGCTTGGGCTAAACCTTTGGACGCTACTTTAACGGTAGAGTATTTTCAGGGTGAGTTACATTCACATCAGCAACTCGTTAACGCCGCATTTACACCCACTAGTAATACCTTTAATTTAGATATTCATGAGCCGAAAGTATGGCTTAAATTGACCATTACTAATGATACTGGTACTGAAGCCAACCTCACTTTACTTAATTACTTTGCTTATTTAAGCGAACAAGCCACTTTGTACGACGCTATAGATTTAGCTAATCCTATAGCAATGTTTAAAGCGCATTCGTTTGTTAATAATGAAGATTTTATCGCTAATATATGGCAACAGAATATAAGCGTTGGAAGTAATAAGTCTAAAGTTATTTATCTGTATAACTACTCAACTGTTTCTCAGATATATAAGTTTTCTTTGCAAAAGGTAAATGCAGTAGCGGAACAGCTAACCAACCATAATATGTTTTCTTTATTTATAATTGCAATTTTATTAACTCTTGCACTTTATAACTTGACCTTTTATTTTTATGGGGGTGGTAAGTCATTTTTATTTTATTTTATTTACCTTCTAAATGGTACCGTTGGTCTGGCTTATTTATATGGGTTGTTGTTTCAGTTTAGTGAAACTTACCGTCATTTACTTTATTGGTTTAGCCTTACAGCATTAATAGTGCCTGCGCTCTTGGCTTTATATACCAAGTATACATTGGAAATTAAAAAGTACTCCTCTTCAATTAATGATTTATTAACGATAGTGGTTGTGATCTGCTTGATAAGCCTTTGCATTGCTATTCTATTTGGAATAGAAATAGGAATGAAATTTGTACCTATATCATTTACATTTTCTTTTGTAGTGATCGCTATCGTTTCATGTAAAATGATACTGATTAAACACCCTTTGATTAATGTGTTTATTTTTGCTTATCTAGCCTATGTTTTGGGCATGGGTTTGACTATTTGCAGTCTTCATGGATTTTTACCGTTTGAGCAGTATCAATTTTATGCCTCGGGTGTTGGGTTGATGATAGAAGGGGTATTGTTTTCATACATATTGCATTATAAATCTAAATCATTACAGCTTGAAGTAACTAGACAGATTGAATTGCAACGGGGATTAAAACACCTTGTCGAACATGATTATTTAACCCAAGTTACTAGCCGAAGAGCTTTTGAAAAAATAGCCGATAACATCCTCCAACAAGCAAAAATAAACGAAGAAAGTTTTAGCTTGATGTTCATAGATATAGATGAATTTAAACTTATTAATGATAATTACGGTCATCAAATTGGTGATAGAGTTCTGCAGCATGTTGCAAATTCAATTAAAAAGAATATTAGAAGTTCAGATATCATTGCTCGAGTAGGTGGTGATGAGTTTGTTGTTTTGCTACCTGACTTATATGTTGAATCAAATTTAAATGAGCTGAGTGATAATCTCATTAAACAAATACAGCAACCAATCTTAGATCTAGGTGTTAAAATTAATATAGGCTGTAGTATCGGTATTGCTATATATCCACTTCACGGTGATACAATTAAAAAACTTCTTACAAATGCGGATGTAGCCATGTATCAGATAAAAGGTAATGGAAAAAATAATTCAGCAATATTCAAACTAGATTAAGTAGCCTTAGGTAATAATAATTAACGCCACACTAGGTATCCCCCCCCCCCTTAAATTAATAGGCCCAAAAAGTAAAATTTTCTCGTATATTTAACGCAGGAGATCTACATGCAGAAATTACATTATTCTGACAGTTAAATCATGGCTATCATCAAACAAGCCGATGCAGGTACGCCTGTTCCCGAGCTATGCCGCGAACACGGCATGAGTTCATCTAGTTTCTATAAATGACGCGCCAAGTACGGTGGAGGGGATCCATCCATGGTGTCTCGGTTTAAAGAGCTTGAAGATGAAAATTGACGCCTGAAGAAAATGTATGCGGAAGAGAACCTTAAATCCGAGGTTATTCTTGAAGCCATGCCAAAAATATCCAAGTAGTGGGCACACTGAGTGGTAAAGCTATCACAGCGGAAAGAGATGACGCAACAAGGTGTCTGTAATCACGCCGTGAGTATTCGGCTTGCGTGCCCAGCATTTCCCATCAGTGAAGCCTGTTATCGGTATTAACCTGTTTTAAGCTCTAAAATAAAGGAATGGCCAGTATGCTTGTTGTTTTAACCGAAAAAGAATCTGACTGGGAATTTGGGCTGTGCTTTGACTATTTACGCAACGTGAAGGACTTTAAGTGGAATCATAAACGGGTAGAGTCCAAGTCAGTTAAAAAAGGGAGGATTACCTGGGTACCTAGTTAATTCGTGATGGATGTGGTTAGTTTTTCCTGATTAGTTATTTTATTCATCATTTATTGTAAAGTTATTCCTATTGGTTAGTTTTAGTTGGTTCCCTCGTTCTATTTAATCCAGTTTAATTAGTTCTTTCGTTTGATTTAATTAGTTCTTCCGTTCCAAAAAAATCCTCATTAATTATTTTAATTACTAGTATCTGTGTGTAGTTAACTGAACGGTATTGGTCTTAAATTTTAAGTAAATACACTAATAAATGGAGCGTATTTTTTACGAAATTATTACGTTTAAATAATGATTATGATCAACAATCACTTATACGATTCAGTTATTGACCCAGATCAATAAATACCTATACTGACGGCGTTATATCAATACTGGCATGTTTTTTATTTTTTTTAAAAATGTCATATCAGTAAAATATAAAAATAATAATTAAACTCATCGCAATATAAAGAAGTAGAGATTTTAGATGTTTAAATCTGTTTGGGTCGCTTGGCCTGGGTACGTAAAGTTTGGTTTGCTAGGAATATACTTAGCAATTATCGTTTTAATTCTAGAGCGTGAAAAATTATTAGATAACAACCTAATCGAAGTAGAAAACTACGCTCGTTATAATTCACAAATCGTTTGTGATGAACGCAGCTTAACTGCGCGAACAGCAGACGGTACCTGCAATATTTTAGAAAACCCATCTGAAGGTTCTGCACTGCGTCGCTTTGGTCGTAACGTACAGCTAGAAGCAACTTACGGTGAAACAGAAGCCGATACGCTGCTGATACCTAATCCGCGTGAGGTTAGTAACTCGTTATTAGCCCGTGAAGAATTTAAACCTGCGACTTCGATCAACTTCCTCGCAGCTGCTTGGATTCAGTTTATGGTTCACGACTGGTTTTCTCACGGTGAAAATATTGATGAAAATCCAATCGTTGTTAATCTGCCAGCAGGTGATGTACTGGGTGATGGCACCATCGAAATACAACGTACTCGTCCAGACCCAAGTCGTTTGGATAGCGAAGCGGGTAACCCTGCGACTTACCAAAACGTAAATACCCACTGGTGGGATGGTTCTCAGTTATATGGCAGCAGCCTAGAAAAGAACAATGAAATCCGTGCTTTTGTTGATGGTAAATTAAAACTAGACAGTGATGGTACTTTACCGACTGAATTGCTATCAGGTGTTCCGGTTACAGGCTTTAACGATAACTGGTGGGTTGGTTTAAGCATGTTGCATCAAGTATTTACTTTGGAACACAACGCGATTGCTGACAAAATTATGCAAGCTTACCCAGAAGCGACTGATCAGTGGATTTATGATCGTGCTCGTTTAGTAAACTCAGCGTTAATGGCTAAAATTCATACCACTGAATGGACACCAGCTTTATTAGCTAACCCGGTACTTGAAAAAGCCATGGCAGCAAACTGGTGGGGTCTAATTGGCGATCGTGAAGGTCGTGATGCATACCAAACAGGTATTCGTAATGTAATCGACGAACTGGAGAAGACAGATTCTCTATTGATGAAGTTAACGGGAATAGATCCCCAGTTATCTGACCAAGTTACAGGGGCATCGGCAATCGATCACGCTCTTGCCGGTGTTGTTGGATCAGCAGAACCAAACAATCATGGTGTTGCTTATTCTTTAACCGAGGAATTTGTTCAAGTTTATCGCATGCATCCATTACTGCCGGATAATTTCAAGGTATTTGATGTGGGTTCAAACGTCCCATCAAGCATTGTTGCGCTAAACGATACTCGTGATAGTGATGCGGAAACTATGTTAGCCGATGAAACCGGTGAGCGCCTTTGGTACTCAATGGGTATCACTCACCCAGGTTCTTTATCTCTGCATAACTACCCTGAATTTTTGCGTAATCTTGATTTACCTTTCGTCGGTAATATCGATTTAGCCACGATTGATATTGTACGTGACCGTGAGCGTGGGATTCCGCGTTATAACGAATTCCGTCGTCAAATTGGTTTAACGCCAATTAATACGTTTGAAGATCTAACGACAGATCCAAAAACATTGGCTGAATTAAAGCGCTTATATGACAATGACGTGGAACTTATCGATACTATGGTTGGTCAGTTGGCTGAAACCGTACGTCCAGATGGTTTTGCCTTTGGTGAAACAGCTTTCCAGATTTTCATTGTTAACGCGTCACGCCGTCTAATGACTGACCGTTTCTATACTACGGATTACACTGCTGAAGTGTATACCCAAGAAGGTATGGATTGGGTAGAAGAAAATACTATGTTGGACGTTATTCGTCGTCACTTCCCTGGCTTAACGACTAGCTTGGCTGGTGCAGAGAACGCCTTTAAACCTTGGGGATTAAAGATTCCTGAAGAATACAATTCTTGGGGCGCTTGTGAGAAGCAAGAGCTACTTTGGAGCAACGGCGTATTACGTACCGAATATGCAGCCAGCAGTGTTCCTGCTTTAGCGTCAGTTGATAAACTGGCCCTTGTGAACAAGAATTTATGGGACAAGGACGTGCTTGACCAAGACGTTGCTCCAGAAGATTACGAAAAACCAATTCACGCCTTTGGCGTGATGGCTAAAGCGAAATTTGTACCTTCCACAGGACATGCTTTTACCGGTATCTTCCAAGGTAACGAGTGTGGTTTGTTACGTATGTCGGTCTCAGGTGTCCCAGCAGACGCGGGTTTTGAACCTGGATTAACTTGGAAAACATTTGTTGATGGCCAACCTTCAGAAAATGTTTATGGGCTATATACCGTTTCAGGTCAGGGCGATAACCACGATATCTTTGCTAACGAATTGTCTCATTATGTAAAGGTTAAAAGTAGCGAGGCCCTAACAGCAAAGGGCGGGTTCACTAAGGCCATTAACAAGTCAAATGAACTGAATGT
>JAPYOO010000074.1 GCA_029938135.1 Bermanella sp.
GCTTGTTCCACAGTGACCTTACCAAACATAAGATCCATCATATTAGAGATTCGTTTATCGGCGTCGCCATATTTATTTAAGTTAAAGTTATTCGGGGCGTTAAACTCTATATCTGCCACTCGCTGGCCTTTATGAAAACCTTTTATTTCAGCCTTGTGTAAAAATAACGCCAAATCCCATGCCCAAAATCCTACATACTCGATTGTTAGTTTATCCAAATCATGGGGGCTACTTTCGGGTTTTATTACGTATTGGTAGTTGTTATCGGTTAACCATTTTTCCATGGTATTTTGAAAGCCTGCACGAGTAGCGGTATCTTTAATGATCACAATTTCAGGTGCGTCAAAATGATTTAAGTTTGTCGATTTATAGCTAGGTGCAGAACAGCCAGATAAGAACAAGACAGCTGTAAAAGCTAATAAAATACTCTTCATTATTATTCCCTGCGAATAGATATGTGGTTTGATGATAAATCGTAAAGTTTGTGAAATTAATAAATTTAGCGATGTAAAAGTACGGTGTCACGATGCTAAAAAGGGGAGCGTATTGCTCCCCTTTTTAGCATCAATCTAGTAACAACTTATTACTGATTTCTTACACGCTTAAATATCAAGGAGGTATTAATACCTCCAAAGGCAAAGTTATTGCTCATCACATATTCCACATCCAGCGCACGGCCTTGCGCTTTAATGTAATCCAAATCGGCACAACTTGGGTCTACATTCACTAGGTTTAACGTGGGCGCAAACCATTCTTCATTCATCATGTTAATGGTCATCCAAGCTTCCAGTGCACCACAAGCGCCAAGCGTATGGCCCATGTAGCTTTTTAAAGACGAGATTGGGGTTTGGTCTTTAAATACACCGTGGGTGGCATGGCTTTCTGCTACGTCGCCGCGTGCCGTGGCTGTACCATGCGCATTAATGTAACCAATGTCTTTTGCTTCTAGCTTGGCCAATTGTAGCGCTTGTTCCATTGCTAATTGCATGGTTACAGAATTGGGTTGGGTAATATGGGTGCCATCTGAGTTGGTGGCGTAGCCCACTATCTCAGCGTAAATTTTGGCACCACGTTCAATGGCAGAATCATAAGATTCTAAAATTAATGAACAAGCACCTTCACCGGTAACCAGGCCGTCGCGGTCTTTATCAAAGGGTCTAGGGTTTAACTCAGGATGCTCATTATCAGTACTGGTGGCGTAAAGGGTATCAAATACAGCAGCATGGCCAGCTGTACTTTCTTCGGCACCACCGGCAATCATCCAGCGTTGCTGGCCATGGGCAATGGCTTCATAGGCATAACCAATGCCCTGGCTACCAGAAGTACACGCAGATGAAGTAGGGATAACCCGGCCCTTCAATCCCAAAAACACGCCAATGTTAACAGCGGTGGTATGAGGCATCATGCGCACATAAGAGCTGGCATTTAGGCTGCCGGTAGATTTAGTGATCAACATCTTACTAAAATCTAAAATACCATTCTCGGCACCCGATGATGAACCATAAGAAACACCCATGGAGCCATCTTGAATAGCTGGATCATCTGTTAAGCCAGCATCTGCCAATGCTTTTTGGGCAGAAACGACTGCCATAATGGCAAGGTGGCCCATGCCACGGGTTTGCTTGCGATTAAAGCCTGGGTCAGTAAATACGGCGGTGGCCGCTAACTGTGTATCTAAGCCTTCGTACTGGGCCCATTCAGGCATCAGTTTAATGGCATTTTTTAGGGATTTTAAAGCGGTAAAAACCGTAGGCCAATCTTCACCTAGCGGACTAATACCTGCCATTCCTGTTACTACTACGCGGTTTTTCATTAAACCAATCCTCCATTAACAGAAATTACTTGGCGGGTGATATAGGCGGCATCTTCTTGCAGAAGAAAAGCCACCGCACTGGCCACTTCACGGCCAGTTCCCATTCTTCTGGCCGGCACCATGTCTTTAACTATGTTGGCTGGAATGTCAGCCACCATGTCCGTTTCTATAATACCCGGGGCAACACAGTTTACTGTGATGTTACGTTTGGCAAGCTCCAGTGCCAGTGCTTTTGTCGCACCGATAATACCGGCTTTTGCCGCACTATAATTTACTTGGCCGCGGTTCCCCACTAAGCCTGAAACTGATGCTAGGGTTACAATCCTGGCCGGTTGTCTGGTACGTACCATAGGCATAACACAGGGTTTTATTACGTTGTAAAAGCCATCCAGGTTGGTACTCATAACACTGTCCCACTGCTCATCGGTCATGGCCGGAAATGCTGCATCACGCGCGATGCCAGCGTTGGCAACCACAGCGTAGTAGGCGCCATTTTCTTCAATGTCTTTATCGATAACCGTTTGGCAAGCTACACGATCACTCACATCAAATTGCAGTAATTTAGGGGTAGCACCCATTGCTTTAATCTGCGCAGCTACTTCCAATGCTTTGTCTTCGCGAGATACGTAATGCACTATCACTTCGTAATCTTCTTCGGCTAGACGTAGGGCAATGGCTTTACCTATGCCTCGGCTCGAACCCGTTACCAATACTCTTTTTCTAGTCATATTCATCTGCTATTAAGTTAATTCGAAGTCAGCCGGAGCCTGAAATACATTGATCATTGAGGAAGCCAAATTTTCATTGCCATTTAAAATTTCACAAGTAAAAGCCGACAAGCCATTTTCGGCCATTAACTCAACCTTAATAACGATCTGCAATTTTACATTAAGCGGCAATACCGGAGTGCTTACTTTGTAACGACGCGCTCCTAGCAGGAAGCCCACTTTTACGTCGCGACCGGCAATTCTTTCGTGGTAACCAGCCCAAGCCGCCACTGTCTGCGCCATTAATTCAATGCCTACATAACTGGGTACTTCACCGTTTACGGCAGCAAAATGATCCTTGTCTAACGTGACATGGGCCATTGCGTTTTCATCATCAGCGCTTATTAAGCCATCAATAAAAATCATGGGTGCTTCATGGGGTAAAAGTGTCGCGATGGGAATATCTTTTATGTCTTTACTCATCATTAATCCCCAATACTAAGGCTACGTTTGATCCACCAAAGGCAAATGAGTTGCTCATCACTTTAGTAACGGTTTTTGTTTTAACTGTATTTTCGGTAACCACATTCAAACTGGAAATAGATGGGTCATACTGGTTATCAAAAACATGTAAGGGTAAACGGCCATTTTTACTTAAAAGCTCATAACAAATGGCGGCTTCAACCGCACCAGCAGCCGCTAGAGTATGTCCAGTGAATGACTTAGTTGAGCTGCACGGAATACCTCCAAGTACACGCTCAACGGCTTTTGATTCCATGCTGTCGTTTTGCTTAGTGGCGGTTCCATGAAGATTTAAATAATCGATCTGTTTGGCAGTTAAGTTGGCACTGACTAATGCTGCCTCCATGGCCAACTGAGCGCCAACACCATCAGGGTGTGGGGCAGAAAAATGGTGAGCATCAGAACTGATACCTGAGCCCAGTACTTGTATGCCGCCTGCGCCTTTACTTATTAAGAATAAGGCACCACCTTCACCTAGATTAATACCACTTCTGTTGGCTGACATGGGTAAACAGGGTTTATCACTAACCGCACCCAATGCGTTAAACCCTTTTACCGTGAGCTCACACAAAGTATCTACGCCGCCACAAATTACCAGATCACATGCACCCATTTCAATCCAGCGCTTAGCACTGGCAATAGCAGACGCGCCAGAAGAGCACGCAGTGGAGACCGATAAAACAGGCCCTTGTGTTTTTAAGGCATCGGCCAGAGCCACACTGGGACTAGAAATATCTTGTTGGTGATAATCATAACTTTCGGGCCAGGTAGCATCCTTTACATATTGTTGATGGGGTGCTTCACCATCAGAGTTCCCCGAAGTAGAAGTGCCAATAACAATGCCAATACGAGTGGCGTCTATATTGTCGCAAGCCAATAAATAGTCGCTCTCAATATCCTTGAACAGTTGCCACAATAGGCGGTTATTGCGTGTTTGATGTTTAATCGGCCAGGTATTGAATCTGCTATCGATTTCTTCAAGTGTTTTGCAATTCACTTCACCCACCAATGCATCTTGCCCACCAAAATTACGTAAAGTAAGTGCAGGTTGCTCATTGCAGACGGTATTGTAAATCTCAGACGGCGTGTTGCCAGCGGTACAAATGGCGCTAACGCTGATTATACGGGCACTACTCATAATTTACCCACCTCAAGGTTTTGATGCTTATTTTCATTATCTTATCTTGTATTGTCAGCTCTACCAGAGCATCCCCCATAAGCGGGTTGCATGGTCTTGATACTTTTAAATGCTGGTGAGGATACTCAAAGCGTATGGTGCGATGGCAGGCAGCATTAATTTCAAATTTTCCGCCATTAGCCTCAACGACCTGTTTAACTTTTTTTGCGTCCCCCCACGACCAGGCCACAATATTGGTTAGGGTCATTAAGGGAACATTCGTTAAACCCAAATGATTTTTAATAACCCAGTCTTGTCCTTCCCTAATGAGGCTAACCAGCTTTAAACCCTCTATAGATAACAAATGGATTTCTTCTTTATCTTTAGACCAGGCCGTCACAGCCAAGATATTTTTGGTGCCATCATCTAGGTTAATAGTCAGTTGCTGCACAAACTCACCCTGCCCCTGTAACATGAGACCATTACTAGCAGGTGTCAAAATAACCGGGTTAACTGAGCATGCGCTAAGATAAAGCGCTGCCAATATCAATAAGGCCTTTTTAATCAATTTGTGTATAACCAACCAGTGCATTTAGTTTTCTGTCTGAATTTTTAACAAATGGGTTTTCTTTATCCCATGCATAACCGGCCAATACACTGGAAATCATACTGGTGATTCGCTCGTTACGGTTTGCCATAAAGATGACATCCTGAAAACGCAAATCGTACCAGCCCTGAACATAGGTTTTAAAGGTATTAACACCTTCTAATAAAGCTTCCTCATACTCAGTTTGCCAATCAACGGGTTTGCCATTTAAAGTTTGTTCAATACATGGCGCGGCAAGTCTTGCAGATTGCATGGCTATGGTCACACCGGATGAAAATACGGGATCCAAAAATTCGCCGGCATTGCCTAGCAAACAAAAACCATCACCACTTAAAGTAGAGACCTTACTTGAATAGCCCATGATGGAGTTAACTGGAGTATCCCATTTAGCCGATGACAATAACTTGGTTAGATGAGGCACTTGCGACACAGCCGTTTTAAGAATGTCTTCAGCTTCTCCTTCACTAAGACTGGAAGGTTCACCCACCACACCAATAGAACAGCGACCATCGGAAAAAGGAATTGTCCAAAACCAAACATCACGTTTATGAGGATGAACGGTAATGAGAATTTTACTGCGATCATAGTCGGCATTATCAATGCGATCTTCAATATGGGTAAAACACGCTTTTCTTACCGGGAAATCTGAAGGTCTATCTAACTCAAGCAATTTAGGTAAAACTCGTCCATATCCAGACCCATCCACTACAAAACGGCTCTTTACTTGTAAGCTTTCATCTTCATTATTTGTTACATCTAGCGTGGTAATGCCATTAGTGCGGTTATAGCCGACGACCTTATGTTGATAATAAATGTCGATGCCATTTTCTTCTGTTTGATCGGCCAATAACTTGTCAAAATCGGCACGCCTGACTTGCCAGGTTTCACCGGCACCTTCACTAAATTTCTTTCTGAAATCTATGGTGGTGAATTTACCGCCAAACTCAAACATGGCTCCGTTTTTATATTGAAAACCCAGTTTGTCGGCGGATGCTTTAACAGCATCTAGTAAGTTAGCCTCTTCAAGAATTTCATTGCACTGTGGTAATAACGATTCACCAATAACGAAGCGAGGGAATGATTGCGCTTCTATAATTATGACATTAAGTCCGCGTTGTTTTAGCAGGTTGGCACAAACAGTCCCGGAAGGGCCCGCACCAATTACAACTACATCAAAAACTATTCCATTAAGCATTTTTATTTCCAGTAGTTAAATTAGATAGATACATTGAAAATATCCAGCAGCCCAGTATTCCGAGCGAAAGTGTAAAACCAATATTGGCAAGAACAGGAACCTGACTGAATCCCAATAATCCAAATGCCAATATAGTGGTAATGGCAGACATCGTGATCGCAATGCGCGATTTTAAATCTTTTTCTTTAGAGAAAATGGCAAAATCAATGCCCATACCCAGCGTCATCAATAATGCTAATACCGTAAACATATTTAGCGGGTTGCCCATTAATAGATTGCCGGTTAACGCCAGTGCTGTACCGCCTAATGGCACGGAAATTCTCCAGATAGCCTCTGAGCCATACGCCAGCCACATAAAACCAAAGATAAATAGGTAGGCGACGATTAACCACCGTATGCTGACCTCTCTGGCTTGTGATAATGACTCACTAATCAGGCTTGCCTGATTGATATATTGAATATTTTCATCTTCGGCAATTTTATAAAGTGTGTTTTGAGCATGAGTTGAATTAACAGGTTGCACAGGTACTGCAGCCAGCCATCTATTGTCTCTGTCTTTGAGCCACAAACTTTCAAAAGGTTGAGCGATGGGAAAAGCGAGAAAATCATCTATAGAAAGAATTTCATTTTGTTCAAGCTCGCTTCTATATTGACGGGTAATTTGAGGTTTTAGACCTAATTGATCAGACAGTTGATCCAATAATGCACCTGATTCGGCCCAACTATTTACTACCCTAATTCGGTTAACTTGTTCAGCTTCTGGCAGTACCCAATTTGAGATAGACTGCCAATGAGATATGTTACCGATAAATTTCTGCTGCTTTAGAGAACCCTCGAGTTGCCATAAGTTATTAAGCAATTCTTGCTGTGTTTCACCTTGTACAATAAACGTAGAGTGCCCTGTACCAAAGTTATACCACTGCCTTATATAGTCTTCTTGTGCTTTTAACTGGCTATCGACGGCTTGCAGTTTACGAATATCATCATCTGCGTTCATAAAATAAAACGATGCGCTGATCATTAGGATGGTTAATGACAACAAACCCGTTTTTGTTTTATATCCGGCAACGGCAATATTATTTAACCATGACCATGCAGAAACATTAATGACTGCTTTGTTAGCAACCACGGGGAATATAAGTAGAACCACAGCCATAGCTGTGATTAGGCCAACAGCCGCAAAAAATCCCATTTCTGCGATGGCAGGGAAAGGTGAAAAAGATTGCACTACAAAAGCCGCTGAGCTGGTGGCGGCACTGGCAATCAATTTAAACTTTAATTGTCGGTTATTACCTGCTTCATTACAGAGCAACCAATGGAAAACGTAATCAATACTTACGCCTAATAATGTTATGCCAAACACCAACGTTAAAATATGGACACCGTCAAAAAGCAATGAGGTCGTTAACAGGGCGAAGAGAGTGCCAATCACAATAGGACTTAGCACCCACAAATACAGTCGCAAGGGCCTTAAAGTGATGAGCAGTAAAAGTATGATTAATGAAATGGACATGGAACCTATAACACTGGCTTCATCCTTAGCCTGTTCGGTGCCAGCATGAGCATAAAGGGCTGCGCCCACGGCATACATTTTTATACCAGAGTCTTTTTGCGCATCTTTAACATCACTTAGCCATGAACTTAATCTGGCTTGGTATTCCAATGAATTGGCGGATTCACGGGTTTCCAGACGAATGCCTATGGCCAATAAATCTCCTCGATTTAGGATTGGCACATCCTTATACAGGCCACTAAAACCTTCCACACTAAAACGCTCTTTGAGCCCTCTGCCAAGTAAAAGAGGGTCACTGGATAATCCATCTATGCTCGCATTGGGTGCCAGCCATTGCGACATTAGCCAATTTAAAGGCGTAGTTTGCTTATATTGTTCATCGGTAATTAAACTGGCTCTGAAAGGTAACAGCTTTTGATAATTTTGCTGGGCCAAGCCAGGCTCTACCTTCCAGTGAATACCCGAAAATAATGATTTTGCTGTGATGGTACTGGTTAACTTCTTAGCTTCAAGATAAAGGGCATCTTGTTGAGCACCCACCAATAGCACCATAACCTGATTCTGCAATGCTTGTGATGATTGACTTAACAGGCGAACATCATCCGCCTGCAGATTGGCATCTGGCATGAGCGCCATGATATCGGTGTTAATTTTAGGGGGAGCTAAGAAGAAAAACCCGGCGACAACAAGCAATAAAGAGATTAGGCGAAAATTAGTTAACCAATTCAAAACAGCTACCTATTTTTTCACGGAACTCTGGGTTTAGTGACTGTGAGACCAATGAAATTTCAACTCTGTCACCGTTGTTTTCCCAAATATTGACGCCTGTAATAGACTCTTTACCGGTAACAATCACTTCTTTCAATATTTTTTGTATCGTTGCCGAAGCAGGAGCCATGCGGATTGTCCACGACGTCAAATTTCCTTCCGCTTTAATATTAAAAGTTTTAGATAATTGTGCGAAATCACCGCTGAAAATGTGAGAGGTCCACTCAGAAAAGTTATTAGTGCTTGGGGATGTATCAGTACCTTGGCAAATAACGCTGTTTACCGGTTTGATTGTATTCCAATACATGTAACCCTGTTTGGAATAAGCAAAGATACCGCTGGACTGTAGAGGTTTGTTTAAAATACTCATATATTTTTGTTGTTCAAACAAACCACTGCTGTTCTTATTTTTGTGCAGATGAGAGCTTAAATCATCCAGTGTTAATTCAGCCTGAGATGTTAATGACAGGCTTAATATTGAAAAAAATGAGATGATTTTCAACATAAATTAACGCCGGCTGCTGTTAACTTGTCGGCTAATACACTGGGCGAACCCAGTTTCATCTCTCCGGTCTTAATGTTCACTGCTACTTGAGTGCTTTCAGCTTTGGTCAGTTTATTACCTGTGGCTGCATCATATATTGTATAGCGAATACGCATACGCAATTCCCACTCAATTAGATCGGCAACAATACGTAGTTTTCGGCCGTACATGGCTGGCCGTGAATATTTGATATTGATTCCCACAATGGGCCAAGCAAAACCGCTGGCTTCCATTTCTGGATAGTCGTAATCAAACTTTCGCGTCAACTGAGTACGGGCTATTTCCATGTATTTAACATAATGTCCATGCCAAGCGACTTTCATGACATCTATATCATGAAAGGGGACTTCAACTTCCACTTCGCTGGATATTAACACCGTAATTGCCATCTTTTTAAATCCGTTCGTAGGTAGTAAAGAACTTCATGCGTATGCTTTTAATAAGAGCTCTTAATTCAGCATCTAGTGCACGATCCTCAAAAAGAGGAGGACTGATACTAAATACTTCTTCCATGGTTTCTTTTAGAGTGGAAGTAATTTCCTTGCCACCGCGCTCGCGTAAAAACAAACCTTGAGCAGCTGCAAATAACACTGCGGCTACCACTTGTTCAGTTTGCTCTAGAACACGTCTGCAATCTCGTGCCGCTATGGTACCCATGCTGACTTTATCTTGATTGTGGCATTCGGTAGAGCGACTGAAAACACTAGCAGGCATTGTATTTTTAAGGGCTTCAGCAGTCCAAGCAGAAACACCAATTTGCACCGCTTTCAACCCGTGATTGATAACCGCGCGCTCGCCACTGGCACCCGATAGATTACGTGGCAAACCATGGTTAAATTTAACATCAACAGCTTGTGCTAATTGTCTATCCAACAAATCAGCAATATTGGCAACGGCTGTTTTCAATCCATCCATGGCTTGCGCGATATGGCCTCCATAGAAATGGCCACCATGCAGCACCGCGCGAGTTTCAGGATCAATAATTGGGTTATCGTTGGTGCTGTTTAATTCTGTTTCAATAAACTGGCGATAATGAGGTAAAGAATCTGCCAATACGCCAATTACATGCGGAGCACAACGTAGAGAATAACGATCTTGTAAGCGGCTGGAATGCTCTGGAGCCGCAGCTGTTTTTAGATCTTCACGCAACCATTGGGCTATCTGGCTCTGTCCCGGATGAGGTTTTACAGCAAACAAACGTGCATCAAAGTGATAGTCGTTGCCATCAAGGACAATAAGGTTCATGGCCGTGATACGTGTTGATAGCTGCATCACGTAATCGGCACGCTGGTAATTCAAACATGCCAGAGCGGTCATCACTGCAGTGCCGTTCATTAAAGCAAGACCTTCTTTAGGTCTAAGTTTTAATGGAGTTATACCCTGATCATTAAGCGCATCCATGACAGGAATAACCTTGCCTTTGTAATAGACATCTCGCTCACCACAAAGGGTCGCCGCAACATAAGATAGAGGTGTTAGGTCACCGGAGGCGCCAACAGAACCTTCAGAAGGAATTTGTGGGACTATGTCGGCATTAATAAATGCCACTATTTGCTCAAGTAAATCCCAGCTTACGCCTGAGAATCCTCTTGCCAGTGACACTAGTCGAGTCACTAATACGGCTCGGCCTTCAATTTCTGAAAGAAATTCACCTAAACCACAACCATGGAATGTGTATATTTGTTTTGGTAGCTCATATGCCAGCTCTTTACTGACGTTTACTGAACATGAATCACCGTACCCGGTAGTTACACCGTATATAAGGCCTTCGCGTTGTAACAGTTGATCAAGGATCTCAGCGCCAGTATCGATTCTTTTTCGATAGCTAGTACTGCGATCAAGAGCCACTTTGGCATGCCCCTCAGCGATATCAACCACTTGCTCAATACTTAATGGCTGCACACCGATTGTGTAAACCAGTTTTGCAGTTGCTTTTATTTCAGCAGAGACTGCTAGTATGGAATCTTCCATAATACTACTCATTTAAGCCCCCAGAAAGGGTAAAAGTTAAACCATTGTTTAGGCGCTTTACGCACGTGTACTTCAAGATGGTCGGCAAACTTTTGCATAGCCTGCCCGATACTTTCCATACGCGCTCCGCGCTTAAAAGTTAATTTTTCATATGCCTTTTCAACAGACACATAAAAGGAATTGTTTATTCGATAGCTGAACATGAAAAAAACAGGGCACTTTAGCAAAGACGCTAAAATAAATGGCCCTTGTGGGAAATGGGCATTACTGCCAAAAAACATACATTCAAGAGTGCGCCCGCTATCAATCGGAATGCGATCTGCGGCGATTATGATCAAGTTTCCAGCTTCGATTTTTTGCGACAATATTAACGCGGTATCAATACCAAATTCTTTAACCGGTAATAATTCAACGTTTTTTTCCCCAGTGATTTCACTCAAAACTTTATTAAAATTTGCGGCGTGATCGGTATGCACAATGGCGGTAAATTTTATGTTGTCTGATTGACCTAAAGCTTTGCAAATTTCAATGCTGCCATGGTGCGAAGCAAGCACCACCGCACCTTGTCCTGAAGCTACTTGTTGATGTAATACCTCACGACCCGATGTCTTAACCTTATCCAGTGCTATCTTGCCTGAGGCGGCTAGGAGTTTATCCAGCATGCCATTAGCAAAATTCCAAAAATGTAAAATGACCTGCATATAACGTTGTAGCAAGTTTGCATCAGGATGAAGTCGTGACCAAAAATCAAGAGAAGCGTGGCGCGAGGCTGGCTTTGCTAAAACAAAATAGCTCACAACAGGTAGCAGCACTATATAAAATGGCAGCCTGCCAAAATATTTGTGCAGGGTTAACATTATGCGAATGCCCATTGCGCTACCCGCTTCCTGCATGCCGGACCAGTGCTGCACGTCTTTCATTTTAACAACCTCTGCAGGACAAGTTTTGGCAATCTTAAAAGCATGCCAAAGAATAAATGAGTATGGGTTTTTGTGATTTCAATATTGTCCATGACCGGTTTAAAGTGACTTACGCCGTTTTCGGGATAATAAACAGCAACAGGACTGGAGATGATAGGCACACCTTGCCAGAGTAAACGCACGATAATATCGGTATCAAACCCCATGTGCTGTTTAAGGGATTTAGTTTCAAGCAACTTTATGGCTGAGGCCAGCGGATATACTCTAAAGCCGCACATGGAATCTTTAATTTCAAATGAGAGGCTTTCTATCCAAACCCACACATGAGTTAAATAGCGGGCATAAAAACGATGCTTGGGCACGCTCTGGTCATATTTCGGGTATCCGCAAATGAGAGCTTTGGGGTTTGCCTGCGATAGTTCAGAGAATTTTAAAATTGAGCCAACATCGTGTTGTCCATCGGCGTCCACTTGAAAAACATGGCTGTAGCCGTTCTCATGCGCATAGTGCATGCCGGTAATAACAGCTGCCCCTTTTCCGCCATTGCTTGCTCTATTAATGACGGTAACAGATGACAATAAAGCTAGCTCTTCAAGTACCGCATCACAGTCATTGGATGAGCCATCATTAACTAATATTATGGGTAAATCTAATGCGATGATTTCAAGAGCAATTTTCTTGATGGCAGTAGCATGATTATAAAATGGAATTATTATGGCTGTTTTCATCAGGTTATTTATCAAACTTCAGCTTTCCGGTGCCACATTTAATCTCATTACATAAGTAGCAATATGTTAAGCGTTGGGTGTCTGAGTTCCATTTTAATGAGAGCTGAACCTGATCGTCAGGTTTTATAATGGCCTGATATTTTACTGCATCCATACCAATAAACTGACCTTTCAGTCCCAGCCAAATAACGGCCATTTGATGCACAATAAATGTTGAAGCTACACCGGGTAATATTGGTTGTCCTGGGAAGTGACCGGAAAACCAGGGTAGGTTACTAGCAATATCTAATGTTAATTCAATGGAATTAGAATCAAGTTGAGTTGCCGCCAGCACCCTGGGCAATCGATCGTCCTTAACAAACAATTTTTCTAGATCAGATTGATTAACCTTGCCACGAAGATTTTCAGGCATGGTTTTCACACAACGCCAGCGCTTGGGTATTAATGTGCTTTCAAAGTGTTCTTTAAGCAAATTTAGACCAGTTTGTCGTAACCAATTTTTGTTATTTGCAATATTTTCAAATATAACTTCAGATTGAGTTTGAATGACCGCATTAAGTCGCCCATTTGAAGCGTCTACTAATATGTGGGCTTTTTCCACGCCAGCCATTTTCTGCAGGATATTTTCCATGTGTGTAAGAGAAACACGTTTTTCATGGATTTTTACAATTCTGTCCTGACGTCCAATGACATCAAAACTACTATTTGGATAGAGTTTTAATTTATCGGATAATAGCTGAGGCTCAGATAAATATGGAGATTCTATTGTGAAGCTATTTTCATTCGCCTCAGAAATGTTAATTCCTGGAAATGGTGTCCATGCTGTATCTCCAGCACTTTGCGATCGATATGCGATGCCACCTGTTTCTGTACTGCCATAAACTTCTTGAATATTGCATCCTAACCAGTTTGCTGCAGATAGAGCATGATCTTTGGCTAGAGGGCCACCCGAAGAAAAAACCGAAACGAAGGGTGTTTGTGGTTTAGGGTTGTTTCCAACTCTGGATAAGTGCGCCGGTGAGCTAATCAAACACAGACTGGGGATCTCATTTAATCCTGCGATAATTTGTTCAGGGTAATGCCAGCGTTCAGCAACGATTTTTCGTGCGGTCTTAATTGGCCACAGCACTTTAAATAAAAAACCATAAATATGTTGGTGAGTGATGGTTGCCGCAACCGTATTGCCGATACTTGGAAATGTTTCTGTCAGTACTGCAACTTCTGTATTGAGCTGAGCAAGTGTCTTGCTCACAAAAGTAGGTTCGCCGGTCGATCCTGAGGTTAAAAGAACGATCTCTGCCGCTAAATTTGTAGCGGTTTTAGCATTGGAAGATGGAATATATCCTTGCTGATCAACCCAGGCAATACCCTTATTTTTAATTAATATCTTACTTTCAGGTTGGGCATCACCTGGTAGAACAGGAATTTTACCCCGCTGCCAGCAAGCAAATAAATGAGCGGTGAAATCAAGTGTATCGTCAAAATATAGAGATACGTAATCATCATTAATGTTAGATATTAATGCATTTGCTAATAATATTTTTTCATCTAAATCCGACTTAGTGACAGGCGTACTTAACCGAAACCCAATCACGTCAAAGCTTGATAATTGTTCATATGCTGATAAATATTGATTAATCATTCTATCTATAAACTCACAGAGCAGAGTGCCGGCGACGATAAAAAAATCGCACGATAAACTCTGTAATAAACAACGTGCCCATTAGCAAATACGAAATTAAGCCGTTATAGAGCGCCCAAATTGACAAATCGCCTAAATATAAGGTGGCAGCACTGGCTAAACCATTGAATACAAAAAAACAAATCCACACCTTAGTGACTATGCGCGTATAAATGACGCCACTATCAGGTAAATCAGGTTCAGTTATCCGAGCTAATCGTTCAATAATAGGTGTTTTATTTGGTTGAAGGCTAAAACCAAACACCAATAAAAAAACAAAATTCACAATTATTGGATACGTTAAAACTAGGGTGTCAGCCCATATAATAGCCAATGAACACCACATTACGACAGCCAGTGCAATCACCCACATCGGCAGTTTAAAAGCTGACTGCGAGCGCATCCTAAACAAAAAAAGAGTTAGGGGTAACACGCACAAAACCCAGCTGTCTACCGATCCCCAAAGGCCCCAAACTAATAGTGGATAGCATAAGGAGAGAAGTAATATCATCAATTAGCTTTCGATCAATTTCATTGTGGCATCAAGTACTTGTCCCACTGTACGAACTGTACTGAACTCTTCAGGCGATACTTTTTTCCCGGTGATTTCCCTAATTTTTACAATTAGATCAACGGCATCGATAGAGTCGATATCCAGGTCTTCATACAATTTTGCTTCTTCAACAACGGAAGCAGGATCTACATCAAACAGATCCTCAAAAATTTCTTTTAGTTTGTCTAGAATTTCTGACCTTTCCATTTTAGGAAGCTTCCGTAGTAAATGTTTTGATAAATTGAGCTAATGCAGTGACACTTGAAAAGTGTTTTTTGGTTTCTTCAGGGTTAGCATCAGGATCCAATTTCACACCGTATTTTTTTTGAATAGCCAATCCAAGCTCTAAAGCATCGATTGAGTCTAATCCTAGTCCTTCAATAAAAAGAGGTTCGTTTTCATCGATATCAGCGGGTTGAATATCTTCTAAATCAAGAGATTCAATAACCAACACTTTGAGTTCATTTATTAATACTGCTAGAGGCATTTAGCCCTCCCTCTTGAAAGTAACACGTCCAATCTTTCGTCAATGTTCGTGCAGCCAAACTTTGAGTTTTGGCTAGGTGAATATCCACATCCCAGCTGCACACAGGTCTTACCCTAAATACAGTTCTATCTTTTGGTACGTTGTACCACTTAACTTCTTTTGTCAGAAACTGAGTGGAGGTATCAATTTTAACAACCTCAACCGGTTTTTGAGCAGCCAATGCCACATAAGCGGCACCTCTGGCAAGTTTGTAACCAAACTCTTTATTGGTTCTGGTTCCTTCAGGAAAGATAATTAATGTCTCTCCTGCATGTATTCTTTTGGCGCATTCGCCGATCATGTCGATTTCGGAATTGATAGGGATATAACCACAGGTACGCACAATTATGCCCATGAGGGGGTTGCTCCAAACTCCTGCCTTTACCACACAGCAGGACTGAGGCATGCAACTTATTAGAATAACCACATCGATGAGGCTAGGATGGTTTGCAATGATCAGGCGCCCACCTTTTTGAGTGATTGCTTCTAACCCATCCGCTTTCAATTCTATTACGTTTAGTTTTACAATGATGTTAAGAAACGCACGAAAACAGGCCCCCACCACTGAGCGACAATATAATTCCTTATTGCGCGTAGATATGGGCAGCAATCGAAGGGTAAGCGCGAATAAGGAGAGGATGATAGATCCTATTCCAAAAAACATGAAACCTAATATTACCGTTAGTAGATAAAGCCATTTATTCATGATTCACCCTAACTTTCCAGTTGCGGTTACCTTCACCAAAGTTCATCCATTGACCATTAAACGAGGCAAGCAATGCTGAATTGGGAGAGGTATTGCTGTGATGGTCTGTGACAGATGTGATTTCTAGCTTCCTGCCTTGTGATGACAAACGAATGACGGTAACGTGCGGGCAATTGTCTTCGATTTGAAAAGGCTGGTATAGCGCGGGCAAGGGTTGGTCACAAAACACCAGCAATACATCTTGTTTTAGTGATAAACGCAGAGATTCAGCTTCGAGAATTGCTGAATATATCCTATCCATACCACCACTCACGGCAATGAAAGGTGAGTGATTTTGCATAGACATGGACGTAATGCCAGCTTGTGCGTTATGTACCGAAAGGGAAAAATCGGTAGGTGAAATGTCTTCACTATCGGCTAAGCTGGTTAAAATCCGGGCCAATCTTTGGGTGTCACCGTATCGGCTACACCAGACTACGGGGAGTGCTTCCCCTTGAGATAACTCAATGACTAAGCCAGCTGCTATCCTGCCAACATCGCTTAAACGTCGACGTAGCATGGGTTTAATTGGAGTGCCTGAAGATACTTTTTCAAGTAAGTATTCTGGGATACAAGAGTCACCAGAAGAATCTTCCTGCCACACCCTTATGTCGTTTATTCTTGAAGTTAGCACAATACGAGTTATTTATTCACTAAAAAATCGGGGGGAGAGTATAGTCAATTGTACGGTTTTAAGCCAGTGAGCTCATGTTTAATTTACATCGGAGCGGCCACAATCAACATGTTCAACGAGCTGTCCCGTAAGCAACGCAGGGGAGCCTCTTCTTTAATTGCCAAAGAGCTTGTATCTAAGGGGCTTGAAGTTTTAGGTTCGCCCAACATAGGCTTCGAGAAAAATGCTTCTGGTGCACCAATCTGCCTCAGTGAAGGTTTTTTTTGCAGTTATGCCCATAGCCATGAGTTTATCATCGCTTGTGTCGCGAATATAAGGGTTGGTATCGATATAGAGTTTCATAAGTCAAAAAGAAATTGGCAGGGTATTGCTGCTGTGCTTTGGCCAGAACAGAAACTGGATATGATGGAATTTTATAGAAGGTGGTGTATTACTGAGGCCTGGTCAAAATTCACATATATTGGGTTGAATGCAGCATCATGGAAGATACAAATTGAAGAATCTACAATTTATTCTAAGGACTCACCCGTTACAGAATATTGTGTTTGGCAAAACGAAGAATATACAGTGGCGGTGGTATGTCCTCCAATTCCACTGGCGGACAAGCAAAACGTGATTAGCGCCATTGAAGCAAAAATCATAGCTTCTTTAGGCGCTAAACAAGAAATTAATTAATTTTTGTAAGCTTTTAAACGAGTGAGCTCTAAATAAATATCTGACTTTAAAGTACTAACCCAGCGATTATAGCTTTTGTGAATTTGTGCATTAGAGTGGTTTAGGTTTTGACTGTCTAGGTACGAAATTTTATAGCTAGTAGACGTATAGTTTATTTGAACTTTTGCCATATGTTTACGAACATTCAATTCACCTATCAATTGGCCCGGGCTTGATTTAGTGATAACCCAGCCTCTGGGTGCGCCTGCCATAATAATAGCATTTTCAATATCTGTAATTTTTAAGCCTGTCGGTATCACGCCATTATCTATATTTAGAACGGGTTTTATATTTACGCTGCACCCAACGGTGATTAAAAGACATAGTGCTAGCAGGCTATATTTAATATTTTTCATATGATTTCTTTTCTTCTTTGTGAGTTTAAAAAGTAGTGAATGTTATTTATTTAGTAAAGAGCTAAAGGGTCTGCTTGGGTTAAGGTACCTGTTCATTAATCCTCAGGTACCATCCTAATACGACCACTCTCATCAATGGCTACATACGTAAACGTAGATTCACATACCTTAGTGAT
>JAPYOO010000075.1 GCA_029938135.1 Bermanella sp.
CTGAAGCGTTTCATAAATGGAAAATCCAGTGCCCACCAACAAAGACCCATCACTGGAACCTTAATCAATTCTTGTTTAAGGAAAAACTTCAATAATGGAATTTTACCTTTAAACACATGCTGCAATACCAGTATGTCCACCCAAGATTGATGGTTGGCGTTAACTAAATACCAGCCTTTATACTTCAAGTGACCCACACCTTGAATATCCCAGCGGGTCTTTTGCGTCAACGCCATCCAACCTGAATTACCATAGACCCAAGCTTCAGCCACTTTAGTGAGTACCGGCGTCATCAATCTATGCCAGATCGGTAAAGGGATCATGACTTTAATTACGGCAAGTATCAGTAGCAAAGAGCACCATATTGCGATATTCATCAGCAATAAGCAGGTGGCGATAATAGCCACCAGTTTTTTAGGTAAAAAATTTAACATGCATTGGCTCAAGTAAGATGTTCAGTTGGTTAATGTTAATGCACATCCATACTGGGGTAATGGTTAAAAAGGGTCAAAACCGTTAGCCTTTTAGTTCATTTGACTGTTTTTCAGCTTGAATGGCCGTCAGCGCAATGGTGTAAACGATGTCTTCCACTAAAGCCCCTCGTGATAAATCATTCACCGGTTTCGCAAGTCCCTGCAACATAGGGCCGATGCTGACAACGTTGGCACTTCTTTGCACCGCTTTATAGGTGGTATTTCCCGTGTTTAAATCTGGAAAAATAACCACACTGGCGTTACCGGCCACAGGGCTTTCTGGCGCTTTGGAGGCTGCCACACTGGCGGTGGTAGCGGCATCATATTGCAAGGGGCCGTCAATCAGCAGTTGCGAATTTTGTTGCTGGGCTAGTTGCGTGGCAAGACGTACTTTTTCAACATCATCCCCCGTGCCAGAAGCGCCGGTGCTGTAGCTGATCATGGCGACTTTTGGCTCAATACCAAACGCCAGCGCACTTTGAGCACTTTGCAGTGCAATGTCGGCTAATTCATGGGCGCTAGGGTCAGGGTTTACCGCGCAATCGCCATATACCATCACTTGGTCTGGCAATAACATAAAAAATACGGATGATACCAGCTTGGCCCCTGGGGCTGTTTTTATAAGCTGCAGTGCTGGTCGAATGGTATTGGCAGTGGTGTGGATAGCGCCACTCACTAGGCCATCAACATGATTAAGTGCCAACATCATCGTACCTAGCACCACAGCGTCTTCTAGCTGGGCTTCGGCCATGGGGTAGCTTAAGTTTTTATGCTTGCGCAATTCCATCATGGCTTCAATGTATTGAGGGCGGATAACGTCGGGGTCGAGTATTTCTAGGTCGCTCGGCAACTCTAGACTTAAACTTTCGGCCAGTTGCTCAATTTTTTCTCTTCTGCCCAATAAAATACATTGAGCGATGCCTCGTTGCTGACACATAACCGCCGCTTGAATGGTTCTGGGCTCTTCACCTTCCGGTAATACCACGCGCTTTTTAGCGGCTTTGGCCATTTGCACCAATTGATAACGAAAGGCGGCAGGGCTTAAACGTGTGCTACTTTGGGTTTTTAGATGCTCTAGCATGAATGAGGTGTCTAAGTGCTGGGCTATGTGGTCCATAATGCACTCCACTTGCTCAATATCGTCCGGGCGTACGGCATTATCCATGTGAGATAATTGAGAGGCGGTTTGAAAAGTGTCAGTGTCGACGGTTAAAACCGCTAATTTTTGCAAAGAAGGCGCCAGTAATTTCATTACGTTGGCATTGGGCATTAAACCACCGGTGAGCAGAATTCCAGCCAGTGGAACCCCATTGTTGGCGGCCATCGCGGTGGCCAGTAATACATCCTCACGATCTCCCGGTGTCACAATTAATGTGCCCGGTGTGAGTGTATCTACCATATTAGGCACAGTGCGCGCACTTAGGCTAATACGTTGAACGCGTGTGTTTATGGGGCACTGATTATTTAGAAACTGGGCTTGTAGGTATTGGGCAATATCGGTGATGCGCGGTGCCACTAAGCTTGCATCCCAGGGAATAAGGCCCAGCAACGTAAGCTCTGGGCTGGCCAGTTTACGTAATTGATCGATTACTTGCTGGGTACTGTCGCTATTGGGGTTATTGTTGCTTTGATCTTTTATAGGGATAGCAGGGTTTTTAGGGGCGTTAATTTTATTAATAATAACCCCCAAAACGTGGCTGTTTTTATCACTGCCATACAGGCCTTGAGCCATCGTAAGGTGTTCTTTAAATGTTTTAAAACTACGGCCTTGTGGTGCTGCCACTAAAATGACTTGGGCATTTAGGGTTTTTGCGATTTGCACATTTAATTTAGAGGTATATGGCTCGTTGTTATCTGGATCAATGCCTTCTACTAACACTACATCTGCTTGTTGAGAGATAGAGTGGTGCATGGCGACGATATCCTCCATGAGGCGATCCATTTTGCCCTCAGAGACCATTTGCTGAGCATGCTTTAACGAGATGGGAGCAGGGGGTTCCATGCCGCTGGCATACTGGATCATAGCAATGGAGCGATGTTGATTGTTAATGTTGGCAATAGGTTTGCAAATAGCGACCTTAAGTCCTAATTGATCCAAAGCTCGAATGATGCCTAGGGTGATCGACGTTAAACCGGTTTTTATTTCGCACGGGGCAATAAAAAAAGTATGTTGCATGTTTATTTCCTACGCCTTCGCCACTAAAGATTGAGTATCCAGAGCGATCATTAGCTCTTCATCGGTCGCCACGACCATAGCCAATGTACTGTCAGAGGCACTAATTTTGCCCGCGTCATCACCGTTATTTTGATTCAACGTGCCATCCAGTTTAAAACCTAAAATGGCTAAGTGTTCTAATACTAGGCTGCGGGTAAGGCGATCATTTTCGCCAATGCCGCCAGTGAAAATTAACGCGTCAATGCTGGGTAATGAGACGGCCAAGGCGCCTAAATAGCGGGCAATTTTAAAAGCAAATAACTCCACCGCTAAATTAGCGCGTATATCACCGGCTTGCGCGGCCTGCTGAATCTCGCGCATGTCGTTGCTAATGCCCGATATGCCCAGCAAACCACTTTTTTTATTAAGGGTGTCCATCACGTCTGACACTTGTAAGTCTAGGCGCTGACATAAAAAGTCAACCAGTCCGGGGTCCACGTCTCCGCTACGGGTCCCCATCATTAAACCCTCTAGTGGCGTAAGTCCCATGGAGGTGTCGACACTTTTGCCCTCCTTAATGGCGCAAGCACTGCAGCCGTTGCCTAAGTGAGCAATGAGAAAGTTAGCTTCGTTGATCGGTTTGTCAATAAGCTGGGCGGCCTTTTGACTTACATAACGAAAACTGGTGCCGTGAAAACCATAACGGCGCACACCATGTTCTTGGTAAAGCTCTAACGGGACGCCGTACAGATATGCCGCTTCAGGCAAGCTTTGGTGAAAGGCGGTATCAAAAACGGCTACTTGCGGTAATTGCGGCAATAAACTTTGAATGGCGCTAATGCCCAGTAGATTCACCGGGTTATGCAGGGGGGCTAAATGATGCAGTTGCGCTAAGGACGCTATATTGTCGCTGGTGAGTAATAACGACTCACAGTACGATTCGCCGCCATGCACAACTCTGTGGCCCACCGCGCTAATCTGCTCAAGCAACTGGTGCTGCTTTAAAATGCTTAATACGGATTCAATAGCGCCTTCATGATTGGTGTTTTGGGGCGTAATCGTATGTGATTGTGTCTCACTGGCTGCAACATATTCAATGCTGGCGTTGGAGGAGTTGAGGCGCTGGGCTAAGCCGCTCATAAGGACCCGTTGGTTTTGGGGCTCAATAACGGCAAATTTTAATGATGAGCTGCCGCAGTTGAGAACCAGGATGTTTTGTTGATTCATGGGGACGTCTTTTGAAATGAGAATTAAGGGTGCTGCATGTGCAATGGAGAGCGAAGGGCTTCAGGTGTGGCTTGTTCGATGGCTTTTAAAATCGAGATAGCTTCATGGTAAGGTTGCTTGTCAGGGCGCTCTAGTACAAAGAGTACGCGGGTTTGATAAAAACGGCCGCTGGGCTCACATTCTTCAACACGGCCACGAACTTCACGCAAACTATGTAATCCCGCCTTAAGATTAAGGTAGATAACATCGCCCGCTTTAACTTTTTTATTGCTGTTAAAGACCAAACTATAGCGATTAAATTTAATCACCTTAGCAGAAACGGGTTTTTTAGGGCGACTAAACATGCCCAATAGACTAATGCTAACTTCCAACGGTTGGCCTCCCTGCGTAACTAAAGCATAGTAATAATGCCTCCATTATGCACCACTTTGTTTAACTTTGTGCCCTAATTCTTGTAGGTAGTGCACACTTTGCGCCGCCAAGTCTCCTTGGAGCTCAATGACCCAGTTTTTTACCGCGCCACCGCAGCCAAAGCGTTTCTTTAGTTTTTTGCACAAATCACTGAGGACTTTTTTGTCGTCCTCAAATCCGCTGATGCAGGTGACGATTTTGCCGCCGCGCCCTTTTTTCTCTTTTTGTACCCTTATAACCCCATCTCCTTGCGGAGCGCTGCCTTGTTTGCAGTTGCACTCATCTATGGGATTGTTGCAGCTTGGGCACATGCGGCCATCTTCGGTGGAATAAACTAAAGCCATAACATTATCCTATCTACTAATAAGTGCTTTTACACTTGTGTTGCACAGCGGCTTGTATTATTAGCCTCTTGGAGTCGTGAGTCTAAAGGTGCCCTTTAAATACCCCCCATATTGTAAAGACTCTTATCTTCTTAGGTAAGTCTTGCTAAGTACTTTATTTTCTTAGATTTTTTTATTATTAGGGGGACTGTTTCATATCTTGAAAACAGGTTGTTCGTTACAGTACGGTCATTATAAAAAATAATGTTAATTGGGGGTCGTGTGGAAAATTCTTTCATCATAAATATACAAATAGCCGATGAAGAATTGAAATCTCAATTGCAGACATGGGCATCAGAATGTACAGCGCTTCAAGAAGTACAAACTAACAATGAGGCCATGAAAGAGTGCCAGCTGTTTTTGTGGGATTACGCCACTTATAGTCGGCATACTCAGCTAAATACAGGTTTACCTAAAGGGCTTATTGTCTTTTCAGATACTTGGACGCAAGAGGCTGAGCGATCTGTGTTACTCAGTGGTGCCTTAGATTTCATCGTACCTACCCTGAATATTGCCAATGTATTATTGCGCTTGTCGCAGCATGTTCAACGGTTAAGGTACGTGTCACGTCTTGAGAGCTTAAGTGTCACAGATACGCTTACAGGGCTTTATAATCGCCGTAAATACGATATTGAACTTGATAAATGCTGGCGTCAAAGTCAGCGACTTAATAGTCCCTGTTCCTTGTTATTGCTGGATGTAGATCACTTTAAAAACTATAACGACAGTTATGGCCATTTGGCAGGGGATAAATGCCTCATTCAATTGGCACAGGTTTTTCAAGCTGAAGCCGTGCGCCCGCTAGATACGGCGGCACGTATTGGTGGTGAAGAGTTCGCAATTATTTTGCCGCAAACGCCTCAAGAGGGCGCCTTGCATGTTGCCATGCGCATACTCAGCAGTATAAGGGCACTTAACATTCCTCATAATGGCTGCGATCTAGGGTTTTTAACCCTGAGTATTGGTTCGGTGAGTATCTGTCCAAGTTTGGCTGATAACATTGTGGATTGGCATCAAAGTGCCGATGACGTTTTATATTTGGCTAAAGACCGCGGTCGTAACCAAGTTGTTGAGGCTGAGCTGAAAAGTCAGTTGCGTCAATCCCTCCCCCGCCAATTGGCCTCTAAAGAAATAGACACCAGTGAAGTGGCTTAAGCACTTTTATGTTACTTCATGCAAAGTAGGTTTTAGCCATTTCTAACAAGGGCATGAGTTGCGAGCGTGTTTGAGCCCGTAATACTTCATTTTCGATGAGCTTACTGAGGTTTTTAAGGCTGTGCTTCATGTCTTGGGCAGAGCAAGAAATAATCTCGTATTCGTAATGGTGGTCTTGCACGGAAACCTTAGTAAGCTCGGTGCGTTCGTTTTGTAAAAAATGCACGCCGTTAAAACACTGGTTTTTAACCGCCACGGAAGGCGCTTCCCAATACAAGTTTTCTAATACCTCAATGAGTTCGGCGATATACGCCGATGCCTCGGTAATACTGATAGCCATGTTTACCTCCGTTCACTACTTTAGCCTTAAGTGTAGTTAGCTTTGGCAGTTTCGCAGATATTTGTAGTGAGGTTGGAAGTAAATTAAGCCGCTAGCTTTTTAGCATTTTTGGCGAATGTAGAGGGTTTTAACGGCTTTCGCCACCACTTTACCGTCGCGGTCTAAAATATTGATTTCAAATTCGGGTAAGAACTTTTGTCCCGAGGCCGTTTGCAGTCGAATCTCTTCAATTTGCTCTTTTGTGACACTAAAGTGAGCACTCACGGTGCCTCTTCCCGGGCTAATAAATTCAATATTGGCTGACTTGTCCCATACTACGTAGTCTTTTCCCAGCTGGTTCATAATCAACAGCATGTGAAATGGGTCCACCATGGAATAAAGGCTGCCACCAAAATGGGTGCCCACATAATTTTTGTTGTACCAGCGCAAGGGCATTTCCACGGTCGCGCTGGAGAAATCATCGGCCAATTGTTTAATCTTAACGCCGGCGCCTAAATAAGGGCCGTACCAGTTTAAAAAGACGCGTAAAAATTTGGGCTGATTTAAGTAGCGAATGAGTTTTTTTATCATAACAAATCAAATATCTAATGGTTGGCGCATTTTATCCAAGTCAAAGAGGATTACCTAGACCTTTCGTTTTATCGCAACCTGCTAGGCTTATTTAGGGCGTTAAATTATATAAGACACTTAGGGTGCGTAAATGAACACTAAATGGCCAGTCACACTCATATTAGCACTTCTCTTGAGCGTTGCGTGCTGGGGACAAGCACCAAAAGCCCCAACAAAAGCGCAAATTCAACTCATTTTTAATAATGATTATGGTCAACGTTTGTTGTTTTTTAAACCGTTTGAGTTCCCTCTTGAGGTGGAGCGAACACATAAGGCCATGGTGGGTAGTTTAGATAAATGGGTAAAAGTAGGGCTTGTTACAAAAAAGAAGTCACGCTTTTTAGCCGAGAAAATTATGTACGGTGAACCCCGCATGGTCAGTGTGGGGGGATTTGAATACAATTTTAATGCAGACAACATGTGGGTCAGTGATCAGGGTTTTTTTTATGGGCGACCCAACCTAAAAAAAGTATTTGAAGTGAGTCATCCTAGCCAGTACGAAGAGGACTATTTTTGCGAGGTGTATTTATCCTGGTATGTGGTGGATATTCCCGAGTGGTTGGCCAAAATCAATTTGAAGGATCGTAAAAACCGCTCGTTAAAACGCGCTGTAGAGAGCGAAAAACGGCCCTTCGAAAAACGCATTAACTTTATTTATCAAGATAATCGCTGGCGGTTATGGAAAGAAAAAGGCAAACAGGATTTATTCTAGCCGCCTTTCTCTTCCTCTTACTTAAGCCCCGAGTAACGACTGGCCACAGACACGTAATACTTGTCCGTTAAGTCCTTGGCTGCCGGGTTGAGCAAATAGTGCAACCCCTTGAGCCACGTCTTGAGGTTTGCCCCCTTGGGATAATGAATTCATACGACGGCCAATTTCACGGGTCATGAAGGGAATTTGATCGGTCATCTGGGTTTCAATGAATCCAGGAGCAATCGCGTTAATGGTTTTACCTGTATGCTCCCATAATTGAGCCTGTTTACGTACATACCCCGCCACGCCCGATTTAGACGCTGCATAGTTAGTTTGCCCTACATTACCGGCGATACCGCTAATAGAACTGATGAAAATCACCCGTGCCTCATCACTGAGCATCTCCCTTTGGTCCAGAGTTGTGGTGACGTTTATGGGGGCTTGTAAGTTGATGTTAAGCGTCATTTGCCAAAAATGATCTGACATACGAGACAAGGTTTTGTCGCGGGTTATACCGGCATTATGCACCAGTATGTCGAGTTTTTTGCCTTTTAAAGCGCATCCAATATGAGTGCACACTTGATCGTCGGTGATGTCAGTGGCAAGGGCAATGCCATTTAATTCAGCCATAGTGGCTTCTAACGTTTGTTGGGCGGCTGGAATATCAAGACCAATAACGAGTGCACCATCTTCACTAAGGGTGTGCGCAATAGCCGCGCCTATGCCTTGGGCCGCGCCGGTTACTAGGGCAACTTTTCCGGCTAATGGTTTTTCCCAGTCTTGTGGTAGCGGTGATCCGGTGTGCACGTAAATAGGCTGCCCAGAAATATAGGCGGCACGGTCACTGAGTAAAAAATTAAGCGGGGTCACTAAGGCTTGATTAACGCTCGAT
Source organism: Bermanella sp. (assembly GCA_029938135.1). Classification (GTDB taxonomy): domain Bacteria; phylum Pseudomonadota; class Gammaproteobacteria; order Pseudomonadales; family Oceanobacteraceae; genus Bermanella. The sequence goes on from JAPYOO010000075.1 coordinate 8,340, forward strand.
GTATAAAGCAAATTAACAGTGACGCCCTTGCGGCCCATTTCCTTGGCGTATGAGCGAGTGAAACCATTTAAGGCATCCATCACCGCTGCTTGCTCTAAGAGATCACAATGTTGAGGGTCTAAACCAATAATGACAATATGGCCTGATACGTTAATGTGTTTACTGGCTTGGCTAAAAAAGTGTTTTAGAGCCTCTAAGTCTGTTACTTGCTTGAAGTGACTGGCATCCACTAAGATCGCTTTACAGGCAAGATTGACGTGTTCATCAAAGACTTGAGATTGAATGTTGGCCTGTGCGAGTACCTCTTGAAGTGCAGAGCTGGGCTTAGTGGCCAGCAAGGTGGTGCCATTCACCCAAGGAGTGCTGCCGTTATAACGATTTAATGCTAGGGGCGGCTTTACACCAGCGGCACTCAGCAGCGCTTGGCCTGCTTTGGAATAAAACAAGCTTTCGATCATTTTGGACATGGCTTTCTCAAATAGAGTACTGAAGATTTAGTCTAATATTTTGGGCGCATTTTAGAGCAGCAAACTTAGCCTTTAAATGACCATTTCAGACAGTTGAATGATCATTCTTTATAGTAAAGAGGCTTGGTTAAGCTTTATTAAATAGGGGTTAAAATAAATAACGCCAAATGTAAGCCAAGTTAATAACACACAGCGCTAATATACTCACCCACGTTAAAACCGTGCCCCAATAGCGGCCAGTATGGGTGCCGCCAAAACCGGCCTTAAACCCCCATGCGTGAGCGACGCGGGCTATCAATAGACTTGCTCCACATAGATGTATAAGTAAACCGTTAACACCATTAAGCTCAGCCAGAGCCAATAATATTAGAGCGATGGGGATGTATTCACTGGCATTGGCGTGGTTACGGCCAGCCACCAAAAGAGATTCTTGCTCGTGGCCCAAGCCACTTTTGTGTTTAATTCGTAGCTTTACCACTTGTAAGGCTAGGTAAATGAGCAAAAAAGCCAGTAAACAGGCATACAGGGTGGTAATGGGTAGAAATGGCATACAAAACACTCTTATCGTTAGAGCTTGGCACCCTAATTCCTCCCTTTGCTGCTGTCAAATTAACAATTAAAAGGTTTTTATAAGCCACTGTTGTTTGGCTCGTTCTGGCCTGTTCCTCGGTATTTGTCTATACCTTAAATAGGCCTATAGAAGAGAGCTAATACTGTGTCTTGGAGCGAATATTTACTGATCGGGCGCTGGCTATTTTTTATGGTGCTGCTGATTGTGTTTGCATTCTGGTCACGTAAATTACGTGACGCATTACGCGTGCCCAGCTATTTTGCCTTGTTGGCGGGTTTGGTCTTGTTGGTAGTGGCGCAAAGTGCCAGCCTTTATGCTTTGTATCAGCAGGGCTTTAATGCATTACAGCCCCAAGAGACGCACTTTACTTCGGGTTTGTTTGTCCTGGCCATATTGCTGCTATCCATTACTTTTTTAGAGGCGATTTGGTTAAGTTATTGGCGTTCAGGTAAGGGAGTGGGGGCGGCTAATCAGCGCAATTGGTTGCATGATGTCTATGAAAAAATTCCAGCTGCGGTATTTATATTAAAACAGGGTGAGCTTAAATACTGCAATAGTGCGTTTATGAAGTTGCAGACGCGTTTCGAGCACGATAATCCATTTGAGCATTGCCACCTTGATCAGCAAGAAGTGTGGTTACAGAACAAAAAAGGTGAGCGTTTTGCTTATTGGGTGGCACAATTTCCCATGCTGGATAAACAGGACAGCGCTTATGTGGTATCGGATATTACCAATATTAAATTACAAAGGGATTTTATTGCAAAGGTATCTAAAGACCTTTATCACCATGGAGAAAAAAGCTTAAAAGATATTTTAAATAGTATTTATGAGTTGCTTCCGGGCAGTTTTATTTATGTGGCCCGTAAAGAAGGTGATGAAGATAAATACAGTTACGTTCATCACTTGGGTGGAGAGAATTATCTTGATGTATACAAAGAGCTAATGCTGAAACACTCTTTACACCTTCAAAAGGATCAATGGCATTGGCTGGCGGGTGATGACTTATTGACGTTTGAATCCATTGAATTCGTAAAACAATTCGCACCTGAAGAAATAGGAGGCGTGAGCCTTTGTAACGAGGAGGGTGAGGAGCTGGGTATTATTTTAGTGTTGCAAAAAGAGGCCATTAAAATTAGCCCTGTCGTTAAGAGTTTTTTATCGGTTTTTAGCTTTCATGTTCGTTTTGAAATGGAGCATCTTCAAGATAAAAAGCGTCTACACAAAAGCACAGACCGCTATCGAACTTTTTTAACCCGCAGCAGTGAGGCCATTATAGATATCGACATCGTGCCAGGCATTGCCATGGAAGATGGTTTTGATCGTCAATGGCAACACTTAATGAGTAAGGGAAAAGTAATAGAGTTTAATCCAGCATTTTCACAGTTGTTTAACCTTCACGATGACATAACTATAGAAAACCTGCTGAATATAAGAAGTTTAAAGCATGTTATTAAATATGTTTTTCAAAGTGGTTTTGGCAGTGAGTCAATAGAAGTAGCCCATGAACTGGATGGCTCTGTTTTGTGTTGGATTAGTTGCAGCGTTATGGCCGATATTGAAGACAATAATGTTTTAAGTTTAAGGCTGATTGTACGAGATATTACTCAAAGTAAAATGCATATTCAGAATCTTGAATTTCAAAATAGCCATGATTTATTAACGTCCTTGCCTAATCGCTTAGCGCTGCGTGAAACGGTAGATGAAAAAATAGAGCAAGCGTTACAGTTTGGTTTTAAAATGGCGTTACTGCTAATAGATTTAGATCGCTTTAAAGAAGTAAACGATACTTTAGGTCATCATTATGGTGATGTTTTGTTGAAAAAAATAGCTCCCAGAATTACTCCGGTATTGGCTCAATATAGGGCAACGTTGGCCCGTTTAGGGGGGGATGAATTTGCGGTGGTGATACCCTCTTTTCAAAGCGACATGGAAACTCATGCATTGGCCAAAAGCATTTTAAAAAAATTGCGTGAGCCATTTGATTTAGGTCAGTTAACCGTAGAAATAGCCGCCAGCGTAGGCATTAGTCAGTATCCAAAAGATGGCGCGGACACCAGTGCCTTACTAAGATGTGCGGATGTAGCAATGTATCAAGCCAAAAAACACCCCAATTCGATTTTGGATTACAGTCAAGAAATGGATGAAAACAGCCCTAGGCGCTTGGCATTAATGGCCGCGATGGGGCGCGGTGTAACGGAGGGGCAGTTCTTTTTGGAGTTTCAGCCTAAGCTCACTTTGGCAGATAACAGCATTCATGGCGCCGAAGCCTTAATACGTTGGCAGCACCCTGACATGGGGTTAGTGAGCCCAGCCGAATTTATTCCCATGGCAGAGTTGAGTGATGTCATTATTCCTATGACCCAGTGGGTAATTGAAGAAGCGCTTATGCATGTACAGAAGTGGTTGCGGCTGCAGTTGTATGTAAAAGTGTCGGTGAATGTTTCTACTCGTAATTTATTAGATGAAAGTCTGTGGGGGTTCATTGCCGAAAAATTAGAGCAATACGAGGTGCCAGCCTATTTGTTTGAGTTAGAGATTACAGAAAGCGCATTAATGGCCGACCCAGAAAGAGCATTGGGCACGTTAAATAAAATCAGTGAGTTGGGTGTCAGTATTTCAGTAGACGATTTTGGCACGGGTTTTTCATCATTAGTGTATTTACGTCAGCTGCCCATAGACACGTTGAAAATTGACATTATGTTTGTAAAAAATATGTGCGCCAACGAGCAAGATGAAATGATTGTTAAATCGATAATCAATATGGCAAAAAATTTATCGTTAAATGTGGTGGCAGAAGGTGCTGAGGATAAAGAGGCGTTACAGAAGTTGGTAGGCATGGAGTGCGATCAAGTGCAGGGGTTTTATATTAGTAAACCTGTGGGTTCTGACGATTTTTTAGAGTTTTGCAATAATTGGAAGTCAAAATAAAATAGGATTTAAAGAAAGGCTGAAGATTGAATGCTTGTAAACAGTACTTTTAGTGGAAGTACTGTTTACAAGCGTACGGATACTTAAAGCATCACGTACGGGGTTGTTCAATTAATATTTTAGTGCAGTTTCTACTTCTTGTTTGCTGCCCAAAATAACCGGCACACGCTGGTGAATATGTTCAGGTACAACGTCCATAATGGCAATCTTGCCATTGCTGGATAAGCCGCCGGCTTGTTCAACTAACATAGACATTGGGTTGCCTTCGTACATTAAACGTAGTTTACCGGGCTTAGCAGGTTCGCGACTGTCCCATGGGTACATGAAGATGCCACCGCGGTTAATGATACGATGAACTTCGGCTACCATAGCGGCAACCCAGCGCATGTTGTAGCGCTTACCTAACTTACCTTCTTCACCTTGTAATAAATCGCCCACGTAGTTTTGTATGGACTCAGCCCAAAAGCGCTGGTTTGACATGTTAATGGCAAACTCTTGGGTGGTAGGAGTAATGGTTGATTGAGATTCAGTTAAAACAAATTCTTGGGTTTCTGGGTCTAGAGTAAAAACATCTACCCCTTGGCCTGTAGTCATAACAAGTAACGTAGAAGGCCCGTATAAAACATAACCCGCGGCTAATTGTTCGCGGCCAGATTGCAGGTAAGTACTTTCCTGGCTGGCGTCGTTGCCATTACTTGGCAAGATAGAAAAGATAGTGCCGACTGTTACATTGATATCGATGTTAGATGAGCCATCCAAAGGATCAAAGATCACTAAGAATTCACCATCTTTGTTAGCCGGAACCGGTAAGTCTTCTTCTTCACTGGCGATGCCAGCGACTACTGGACAGGCTTTAAGAATGTCCTTTAGCAAATCGTTGGAGATTACATCCAGTTTTTTCTGAGTCTCACCTTGTACGTTTTCTTGCTCAGCACTGCCCAAAATACCGCTCATGGCGCCTTTTTGTAATAAAAAAGCAATTTCTTTGCTGGCTTCTAGTACGGCGTTGATGGCTAAAACCAATGGTTTAGGCGTTTGGTTTTTCTCAAAGATATGTTCAACAGTCTGCATGCATCAATCCGCGAAATCGTGTGAAATCAAAATTTTCTGCATTGTACACAAGGGGCGGGCTTTGAGCTACGCATAGGCGCGTATGGAGACTAAAAGTTAAAATTTGGGGGAAATATAGGCTCTGCTCGAATCCAGTGCCTATAAGTGATGAAGGTTGGGGTGACTAAAATTGGTCCTTCATCAAGCGGATTTCAGCAAATACTTGGGCCGGTCCGTGCAGTTGAGCCCCTTTATGATGCTCGGCGGCGCGAATAACGTCGGGCTGGCCCCAGCGTAAAAACGGATTGCTTTTAAGTTCGTCTGCTATGGTGGTGGGCAGGGTAGGCAAGCCTTGCGATCGTAATTCGCTGCACACATCCTGACGATGTAGGGTGTAGGTGTTATTGGGTTCAATGTGTAAAGCAAAGTTAATATTGGCCAATGTGTATTCGTGTGTGCCATAAATAAGTGTATTCGTGGGGTAGGAGATGAGTCCTGCTAACGAGCTTTGAAATTGCTCGGCGGTGCCTTCAAACATGCGCCCGCAGCCGCACGCAAAAATATTGTCGGCGCTAAACAGGTGCCCTTGCCCAGATAGATCTTCTACGTAAAAGGCAATTTGGCCCAGAGTGTGTCCCGGTGTGTGAATGACGTGCCAGTTTAGCCCTGCAAGTTCCACGTTCTCGCCCCCAAGTAAGGGATGCTCTAGACAAGGAATATCTTCATGGCCGGTTCCATATACCTTACATTGTGGGAAATGCTCCTTCAGAGAAGCAATCCCGGTCACATGGTCCCAGTGCTTGTGGGTGACTAAAATGTAATCAAGGGTGAGATTGTTGTCTTTTAAAAACTCAATAACAGGCTCGCCTAGGCCTGGATCCACGACAATGACACATCCTTGGTGTTGAATTATCCATACATAGTTATCTGAATAAATGGCAATGGGGGTGACGTTAAACATGTTTTAACCGTAATAACCGCTTTAGGTAAGTTTAACTCGAAATGACCCAGATGACTTTATTTTGTATAAATGACAATAAGTCCTTGAATCAATTTGTTTTTTTTAAGACAATGCGCGGGCTTTAATAGCACTTCGGTCAGTTTGTATGTTTGACCCATTATGGTGGCCTCTGGTCCCCTCGCAACAAGAAACTATGAACTCCGCCAGGCCTGGAAGGGAGCAACGGTAGTAGTGGATTTGTGTGCTGAGGTGTGGCTGGAGGTCCCTCCACTTTCTAGTTTGAACCCTCTTTAACTGTTTCTGTTTAATTCCTTTATTGTTCGTAATTTCACTGTGCATCCGTGCGTCACAAATACTGTGAAGAGACTACTCGTAGCGCCTTACTTTAATTAATGGTTAAAACGGATCGCTGTATTTTTCATCCGTAATCATCTCAAAGTCCGTTAACGTATTTAAAAAATCCACTAAGGCACGACGTTCATCGTTGTTGAAACGATAATTTACCGCACGTCCTCGATTATCTTTTAATGCTGGGTGTAAGTTGGGGTGGTTTTGAATGTCGCGGCTGTAAAATTGAATCACCTGATTAAGGCTGTTAAAACGGCCGTCGTGCATAAAGGGCGCGCGCAAGGCGATGTTACGCAGGCTGGGTGTTTTAAATTTTCCTTCATCTGCGCTTAATCCCGTGCTTTCGGCAATGCCTAAATCGGCCCGCGAAGTTCTATCAAGGCCATTATTGGTGGCGACACTGGGGCCAATAAAGGCTTCGCTGGCATGGCAGGCAGCGCATGGGGGTAAATCGTCTCCTGGGTTGTTAAAGATGCGTTTTCCTCGATTTTGCGAGCGGGTAAAATTTGGGAAGTCATCCAATGGGCTGTCAACACGCGCTCGGCCCAAATCATAGGGGGATTGTGTGCTTACAATGCTGCGCACAAACTGAGCAAGCGCCCGTGCAATGCGCTCGCTATTAACGGTGCTATCGCCAAAGGCTTCTGCAAATAATGCAGGGTAATAGTCTTGTACGCTTACCACACTAACGAGAGTTTGCAGGTCCATGCCCATTTCCACGGAATCTTGAATCGGCATTAAAACTTGTTCTTCAAGGGTGGCGGCGCGCTCATCCCAGAAAAATTTACCGTTGCCATAAAAGCGCGCATTGGTTAAGCCAATGCTGCGCCGACGTGTTTGTCCACCGTCAAAGCCACGACTTAAGCGGCTGGGGTCAGAGAAGGCAAATTCCTGTAGGTGGCAGCTGGCGCAGGATATGGTGTTGTTGGCACTCAGAAGGGTGTCGTAAAATAATACTCTCCCTAATGTGGCGCCTGCATCGGTGATAGGGTTATTGGCAGGTGTGTTGTCGTTGTCAATGGCGGCGCTTTGAAAGGGGGCGCTATCCGGATACTGGTTTTGTAGGTAATGCGCGGGCAGCGTGATATCGGCATAGTTAAAGTGAGCGGCGGGTAAGCTTAGTGCGCGGCTAATGTCAGTGGTGGGGGTGTTTTGATTGTCTATTTGCTCTGTGCTGCCAGACTCTAGCTCGTCTTCAAACTCCTCGGGCAGCTGGATGCAGCCGCTGACACTTAGCATTAAGCTGGCACTAAAGAAGGTAGCCTTATATTTAGATGTTAATTTACGGGGGATATTAAGCATGCTGACTCCTAGGTAACGGCAACGCTTCGGTGCGTTATAGTGATAACGAGCCGCGAAGCGCAGGGTTGACACGGCTTAGGCTTAATCACACATTTGGTGTGAGAATAGAGGTGTTAAGGGGGCTTTAAATAGGGCACTCACAGTGCATGTTCTCTAGCTTCTTAGGGTTAGGTCCGCTATTATCTGCCCCAATAAATTTGCCTGTTAATTACTCCTTAGCCTGCTTGGCTAAACACCGTTCGCGGCGTAGCAGGCGTTAATGATTTAAGTTTGAATGTGTTTTTTACCGAGTTATCAGGTTCAGGCTTTAAAAAAAATTGTGGCCTCAGTTCTTCAAGGTTCTTTGTGGGTTATGAGAGATACGTTATGAGTTATCAGGTTCTGGCAAGAAAGTGGCGCCCACAGTTTTTCAAAGACATGGTGGGACAAGAGCATGTGCTGCGCGCGCTGATTAATGCACTTGATAATCAACGGCTGCATCATGCGTACTTGTTCACCGGTACTCGTGGCGTGGGTAAAACCACCATTGCGCGTATTTTGGCCAAGTGCCTTAACTGTGAGCAGGGCATTACCTCTGAACCGTGTGGCACCTGCGATAGCTGTGTTGAAATCACCGAAGGCCGGTTTGTTGACCTAATTGAGGTGGATGCGGCGTCCCGTACTAAGGTTGAAGATACCCGTGAAATCTTAGACAACGTGCAATACGCCCCCACCCGTGGCCGCTTTAAAGTGTACTTAATCGATGAAGTGCACATGCTCTCTAATTCCAGTTTTAACGCCTTGTTAAAAACCCTAGAAGAGCCACCGCCACACGTTAAATTTTTATTGGCCACCACCGATCCTCAAAAGTTACCGGCCACGGTGTTGTCTCGCTGTTTACAATTTAGCCTTAAAAATATGACCCCAGAGCGCATAGTGGGTTATTTAAAAACCGTATTAGACAAAGAAAGCATCCCTTTTGAAGAGCCCGGCCTTTGGTTGTTAGGTAAGGCTGCCGAGGGCAGTATGCGTGACGCCCTGAGCCTTACAGATCAATCCATTAGTTTTGGTGAAGGCAAAATAATAGAAACTGACGTGGCCAGTATGCTGGGCACGGTAGATCGTGGCCGAGTATTTAAGTTGGCCATTGCCTTGGCGCAAGCCAATGCGGTGGAAACCATGGCACTCATTGCACAAATGGCTGAACACGCGGTAGATTTTAATAATCTGCTGGCGGATTTACTGGGGCTTATTCACCGTATTGCCATCGCGCAAGCGGTGCCGGGAGCGGTGGATAACAGTCAGGGTGACAAAGAACAGGTTATGACACTGGCCCGCGCCATGAGTCCAGATATGGTGCAACTATTGTATCAAGTGGCCTTAACCGGTAAACGAGATTTGCCGTTAGCGCCCGATCCTCGCGCCGGCATGGAAATGACCTTGTTGCGTATGCTTAATTTTGCCCCCATAGGCGCGAAAGTGGGCCATGTGCCACCAGCGACCAATATGTTGGCAGACATGGGGGAACCCCCTGCAAAAAAGCCTGATCTGGCGCTTACGCGTCAGGTAACCGAAGCTCCGACTTTAGCGGCTCCTGTAGTGAATGCAGACATATCTAATGCACCTGTGCCCAGTAGCGAAGCAGAAGACGACTTGCCGCCCTGGAACATTGACCCGGTTGAGCAAGAGCCTGCAGTTGCAGTGCAGGCGCCCACTCATGATCACTCTCAAAATCAAAATCAAGAGCAAAATCAGGTGCAAGACCAAGTGCA
>JAPYOO010000352.1 GCA_029938135.1 Bermanella sp.
TTGGATAAGGTGTAGAATTTACAGAAACACAACCATGACAGATCGCCAGTAAAAGGACGCTAAATATAACTTTAGTCAACGCAATCCCGCCAAACATAAAAATACAAACAGTACATCATAAATATATGTAAGTAAAAAGGGGGGGCACAAAGGAAAGGAGCATTAAATAGCAACGCTTAGCGCTAACGATACTTTCTAAATATCTGTTCCTTTAATTTTTCCAACGAGCCGTCTTTTTTCATACTGGCCATCAACTCATTAAGCTTTGGCAGTATCTTAATATACGGGGAGTCTTTACCAATACACAAGTGCCAGTTGACGTTATCCATTACAGTATTAATTTCAAGAATCTTATCTTGAAAACCAATTTTTTTTATTTCATAAGTAATAAGCGGTGCCTGCTCTATGTAAACGTCCACCCTATTTCGATCAAGCATCTTTAATATTTGAATCGAGTTCAACACTTCATGTACTTGTTTCACACCTTTAAGATGGCTTGTATGCCAACCTCCGCCCACAATTTGCCCATGAATTAAGTCATCCCGCCTAATTAATTCAGCTAAGGACTTAATATTCATTAAGTCATGTTTTTTAGGGTTTGACATGCCAGTGTAAAGTAAAAAATTAGTTTTAAAAAAAGGGATATTACTTACCTGAGTATATTGCCGCCTCACATCGTTGGGAATTGTCACAAATGCATCGGCACTGCCCGATTTCACCATAGATTGAGATCGCGCCCACGGGTAAATTTTATGCTTAACTTTTATTCCCATTCGTTTACCAATTATTTCATTCACAAAATCGATCTCTACCCCTTGCACTTTACCGTTATCATCTTCCCACGAATAAGGAATGTAACCCTGTGCATATACTATGGTCATTTCTTGGGCATGAGCATTATTAGCCAATAAACCTAACCAAAAAACCTGAGTAATTAAAACCAATATTTTTAAAATATTAGCGCCTTTAAAATTCATTCGTTTTACATTCCTTTATCGTGAGCGACTCGAATGTCATACTTATAAACCAACGTTTCTTGCCTCATGAAAGGTCTTATGTGAATTGGGGAATTCGCCATTAGCAAACGTATTATTCAAGTGATATCTCGCATGTTTTACGGCTTGCCCTCTGTTTTATGAGTATAGACCATATGGTCCTGTTCGCAGTTTGCTTACAGCCCACTAGCCACTTAGCTGAACTTGATTTAAGAGCCTGTGAATCAGGCTGCCATAGTTATACCAAGGCAAAGCCTGATCCCGCAGCACTCCTTGTGGATTAATGCTCGTAGCGAGTGGCTCTATCCATTAAAAAGCTAGCTAAAGCTTGTTTGTCACTCTTGCCTAATGGAAAGGTAGGCATAGGCGCTGTTGGATTCGTCAGCTTATGAATAACGTCTTCATACTGTAAACGCTGGTGTAAATTCATTAAGTTAAGTTTAGAGTTGTTCGCCGCATTCTGGTGGCAGCTTAGACAGCCTAAAGTTTCGTAGAGCTTTTCGCCTTGACTGATCAGTGCATTTATATTTTGTTCGGTTAACCATTCTGGCTGTACTAATTCAAAGGCTGTTTGCTCTGTATTTGTTTGGCCTGTTATAACGGGTTGTAGCACTTGCTGAGGCTCGCCATACGCGACGCGGTAGATAGCGCCCGCATAATCATCTGAAATATAAATAGCCCCTTCAGAGTCTTGAGTAACATCAACCGGACGACCAATAATATCACCGTCTTGTTCAAACCCTGTTAAGAAGTCCTTTCGTGTAATTTTTCCATCTTGCCAATGCAACGACACAACTTCGTAACCATCAGGCGTGCTTCTATTCCAAGAGCCGTGAAGTGCCACTAGCGCCATTTTATTATATTCATCTGGCAGCGAAGCGCCGTCAATGAAGCTCATACCCAAAGGGGCGTTATGGGCCTTAAACTCATGAGCTGGGGCAACAGGATTGCTTGCTAATTCTGCAGGGGCTTCATTAAAATCGGGGTCGATTCGATTATTACCATTAAAGTAAGGCCAGCCATAAAACTGCCCCTGTTTAATATGATTAAATTCACAAGGTGGGTAGTCATCTCCTAACATGTCACGGCCATTGTCGGTGGCAAATAATTCGCCATTCCATGGTGCCCACGCAAAGTCCATAGTATTACGCAGGCCTGTCGCCACTATTTGTTCATCACTGCCATCAAGATTAAAGCGTGACATGGCGCCACGGCGAGTATCGGTTTCAATACACACATTACAAGTAGAGCCCTGCGCTAAATACAGTTTTTCATCAGGGCCAATGCCAATATTTTTATACGGATGGTTTCCATCGTCTGTTAGGCCCGTGATAATTCTATGGTAGTCACCTTGAATTTTACCGGTACTCTCATCAAACATAACCCGACCAACAGCATCCGACTCACCTATATACAACCAACCTTTATGAACAACGATGCCAGAAGGGCGATTTAGGTTTGCTAAAAGAGTGGTACGTTCGCCACTGCGGTTACTATGCGATTTATCGGCAGCAATAAGCAGTACTTCGCCCATGTGCGGGCGAGTGATTAATAAGTCACGATTTTGGGTCATAGTAATAAAGCGAGCATTGGGTACATCTGACGCGTACAGGCTAATGCTGAAGCCTGCGGGCAACTGAAGGCGCCCTTTTACAGTTTGCAGGCTAGGTGATTCGATGCCGCTGCCGGTCATGACGTTTAAAATCATGCTGACGCTACTAAGACCAATCTTGCCACTGGCAAAAAGATAAGCGGGGACCGCGAGTATGATGACTATGATTGCCAATAGCAGTTTTTTCATTGGTGCCTCTGAGTTTGTAATAGTTAGTTTAAACTATATGTTTATTACAGATTAAAACCTAGGATATTGATAGAAGATAGATGTTCAACATCCGGGCAAGTAAACAGCAAGGCCGCCTAAAGATGTTTACTTGTACTTGTTCGGCATATTTTCACCAGTTTGTTTTATTGCCTCAATGCAGTTGTCTAGCAGTATAAAGTGCCCACCAAATCCTCTTAAAGCGCCACATTCAAT
>JAPYOO010000076.1:0-2363 GCA_029938135.1 Bermanella sp.
AAAAATGACTGGAGAAAACTCTACCGATTCAAAAAGCGTTTTGCTGAGTACACTTGGTCTAATATAGATATCACCGCATGGCCCGTCAGCGCTTTAAGTGCTGAAAGCTACCTGGACGGCGCCATCGAATATGTGTCTAACTACGCTTTGCGTAACACTGCTGAAGTAGAAAATGGACCCGGTCGTTTAGACGCCATTGGTGCCATCTTAAATCAGGTACACATAGAGCATGCGGGTAAAGACGTATCAGAGGCAACGCCATTAACAGCCCCTGTTAGTTACCCTTATATTTGGAACGCATCCAGCCTTGAGTGTGTGCAAACCAACTGCCTAGCCAGTGACCCTATTAGCCGTAACGTAGGTGAAGTATTGGGTGTATTTGGTTATGCCAATATCAACGATAATAAGAATATTTCTGACGACCTAGAGCTTATTGGAATGACGTTGGGGCTCAATGACTTATTTAAAGGCACACCTAAAGTGGATAACCTGTATGAGCTTGAAAGAACGCTTACTAAAGCCAGCTCGCCTAAATGGCCCAGCACTTTCCCGGAGTTAGACGCCGCCTTAGTGGACCAGGGTTATGAGTTGTATAATACTAATTGTGCCGGTTGCCATACCAATACCAGTGACGGCATCGACCCTAGTGAATTAACCGAACCTAACTCCATCGGCCGACAGTTCACTAAAGTGAACAAGATGAACTACGACCTAGTGGGAACCGATGAAGCCTTTGCGGTGGATTACGGAATGCGTAAAGAAGACAGCGGTATTTTAGGAGCGGTTATCGCTTCCCAAGCGCCTGATTCAGTGGACCCTGAAACCGGCATCCCATTTGGAGAGTCTTTCCCTGAGACGTTTAACGCGTTGGTATTGTTAGGTGCGGATGTGGGTGCGGTACTTAACAAACATCAATCCTCTGTAGGCTTCATTGCTAAAGCCGGTATTAAGTATCCATATATGTTTATTACCGATGCGGTAGCGGCATTAAAGGTTGATTACGCGGCCGGCAATGTAGATCGTGCAGATATTCAGCCTACGGCTTATCGCGCTAAGCCGTTAGAAGGCATTGCCTTTACCGGCCCATTTTTACATAACGGTTCAGTACGTACGCTTAAGGATTTATTAAACACACCAGAAGATCGTGCCACTAGCTTCTTAGTAGGTACCACCGAATACGATGTAAGCGGTGCTGGTTACAAGGACGAAGGTCACTTCTTATTGGATACCAGTATTCGCGGTAACGGTAAAGAAGGCCACATTTATGGAACGCAGTTATCGGGTGGTGATAAAAACGCGCTACTTGAATACCTTAAGTCTATCTAGCAACTAAGTGCCTTTTTTAAAAAGGGGCCTATTAAGCACTGGCATTTACGTTTAAGTCGCCAGTGTTCTTTTCTTTAAAGGCTAGGTGATCAACCTTGTTCATCTAGTCTTTCTGCTTTACTCAAGTTGCCCTCAACACAAAAACCGGTCATATCGTAAAGCGTCTAAAACAAATGTACCGCTACATTTCCTAATTATTAAAAAGTTCATGGCCATACCCTAAATGCGCACCAATGCGTAAAAGTGTGCGTGTTTAAATTGTGGTAAAGCAAAAGGGACTTCTACACTACAAGGGTCATTTGACAATAATAAAAAGGAATCAAAATGCAAACCCTTCATTCCATTCTTTTAAGCACAAAGCAGCTTTTAAAATTAAGTGCTTCGGTGCTTGTTCTTACGTCGCTGGTGGCCTGTGGCGGCAACGCCTACGTTGATAATGCCGACCGTAATGATGTCATCACCTTAGGTGATTCAATCTTTGATTTGTCGGGCGACATTCAAACGTATCTTGAACAAGAAGCCGGACAAACATTTCGTAACTACACCCAAAGTGGCGCCATGTTGTCGGGCGGTGTCATTGCCACCGCGATTGATAAACAGTACGCCGACGCAAAAAGTGCTAATGGCAACATTGACACAGTGCTCATGAACGGTGGCGGTAACGATTTATTAATACCCGCTATTCTGTTGGACCCATACGGATGTCGTACACATTGGTGGCGTTGGAACATTAGCCGCAGTTGTAAAAATTTAGTGAACAACTCTTACGTAACAGGGGTTAATTTATTGAATGAAATGGCCGCCGATGGCGTTGATGACATTGTCTACCTAGGTTATTACACACTGCCACGCGGTAATGCTAATCTGACTAAGGCTGTGAACTATGGCGATCAGCGTTTAAGTGATGCGTGTGCCAACACTGTTGCCAATTGCAGCTTCATTGACCCAAGAGGCACCGTACCCGCCGAGCACGTATTAAGTGATAACATTCACCCAACGGCTGAAGGTTCACGTACTCTGGCCGATCAAATCTGGCC
>JAPYOO010000076.1:2463-17571 GCA_029938135.1 Bermanella sp.
ATAACATTCACCCAACGGCTGAAGGTTCACGTACTCTGGCCGATCAAATCTGGCCCTTACTAGAGCCCTTGTTATAGCGTTAACCCGTCCTTAGTCGTTTAATAGCTTAAGGACTCAATTGGCTAGGCCTTATGTATAAGGACGCCTGGCCAATTTGTATGGGTCTTAAACAATATTACACCGTGTGCAATCAAATCCCCTTTTGAAACGTCTTTAATACAGGTCTTCTATGTTACCTGTACAGTGAACTAATGCCCCAGTCGCAGACTCTAAGCATTGCGGCGCTCAGAGAATGTGGCCTGTGGAACTTAATATAGACAAGTGCGGAGCGTCATGACGTTTTTAGATAAAGATACGCTCAATCAATTGTACCGCTTTGGCATTGCCTTAACGGGAAATGAGCAAGACAGTCAGGATGTGCTGCAAACGGCCATTGAGCGGTTTTTGCGTAATAAGCCACAGAACATCGCTCACAATACCGCTTACCTTCGTACAATGATGCGCAACTACTGGTATGACGAGCTGCGCAAGCAAAAACATCACCAGCAGCATGTTCAAGCGCTTACCCTTGAGCAAGACATCATTAGTATTCACAGTCAAAGCTTGGAAGATGTATATATAGATCAGCAAGAGCTGCAAACACACTGGGCCAATTTACAAGATAACCAGCGCGAGTTGCTGTATTTACACTGTGTACTGGAATATACCGCGCAAGAAATAAGTGATGAACTTAACTGCCCAAGAGGCACCGTTTTGGCCAGAATACACCGTCTTAAAAAACAATTACAAAAAGGCCTATCGACCACTGAATCACAAGGAACAGGGTCATGAAAAAAGATATTAAAAGCGGCGTAAATGACTTACTTAATAACTTTGAATTAAGCGAAAGCCAATTAGCTGAATTTTGTAAGTTGGAAAAAGACAGCCTTTTAAACCAAACAAACAGTAATAGTTTGCTTAAACCCAAAATCTGGATGTCTTTGCTGGCCAGCTTTTTAGTGGTGGGATTGTTTTTAGGTAATGCCCTTAACAGTCAGCTTAGTGACAAACAAAAGATTTTTGAAATTGCCGCCGAGGTCTCCTACAACCATCTTAATTTAAAACCCTTGGAAGTCGCCCACAATCAGTTGGCAACGGTGACGGATTATTTTAAACGTTTGGATTTTAATCCGCTCGCCAGTTCACAAGTGGCCAATTTACAAACATCATTAATTGGTGGACGTTATTGCTCTATTAAAGGCAATATTGCCGCGCAACTACGCATGAAAGATTCACAAGGGCGAATATCTACTTTATTTGAAAGTCGTTATAACAGCCAAGACTTTAATATGCTGCCCAATATAGAAAGTGGTAAAAATCCTAAAGTCGTATTTGTTGATGGCCAGCAAGTCTCTTTATGGATAGAAAAAGGGTTGGTAATGGCACTGGTCAGTAGCAGCCATTAGGACGTGAATTTACCTCACAAATTTATTTTGTTACGTTTAGCGTAAAGTGATAATTTTCAACCACCTCTTTTTGTGCAAAAAGTTGTGGTAAAAAGAAGGATAAGCTCGAGACTTCTTGCACTTGATGACGTAACCATTGTTTTAACATCTCGGCTTTAAACATTTTTTCACGAATATAATAGTTAATGACGCCGCCAATAATAGGCAGCTGTGAGCCAATAATACTGTGTACCCGATAACGTGTGCCGTTAGGGGTTTGCTCAAAAATATGCTCTATTTTACCAAAGTGAAGTCCTAACATTTCTGGCAGCACGGTCATTCCGTGTTCATCAATAGAGTCTACACGGCCTGCTCCGCGACTGTTAAATTCTCCGAACCATTCTTGACGAGCAACCAAAGCCCCCACATTCATGCCTGGAGTACCATCAGTGGCGGCCTCTTTTACTTCAATGATGCCGTGTTCGTTGGGATGAAATAAATGATAAAGCGGATAGTGCGTGCCGTTTAAGGTTACGGTACTGATGGGCAGTACCTGATAAAAATAAGCTAGCATTTCAGGCTGAATATTATTAAGTGGTAAGTGTTCAATATCAATTTGTATACGGCCGTCGCTAAGTATCTTTACCTGAGTATTGGCTGCTTGATAATCGGGCAGTTTCCAAGGTAAATCGCGCGCAGTGTCGTGAGGGAAGTCAGCTTGGGGTTTGAACCATAAAATAGCCGCTGTTAATAGCAGTAAAGCCAATAGGACGGCCATTATAATAGTGACGGATTTGAGTACTGTTTTAAGCATACTGAACATTGCCTAGTTGTTATTTTAAGATTGGCTAATTCAGTGTACCTTTTGTATGGGGGGAAACTGAATGTTAAAAACGGACTTAAGGTACTTTTAACATTCATTATTCGACATAGCTCCCTTACAGATAGTTAGACTTCTTATAGATAAATAGTCCCTTTAAAAAACAAGGTGGCGTAACCACTAATAATGACCTGATCGCCCTTGTCTTCACAAAAAAGCTCGCCGCCTCTTTTAGATACCTGCTTTGCATGCAGTACCTTTTTATTAAGTGTATGGGCCCAAAAAGGAATTAAAGTACAGTGGGCCGAACCCGTAACCGGATCTTCAGGAACACCTGCATTAGGGGCAAAAAATCGAGAAACAAAATCCACAGTATCGCCTTTGGCGGTAGCAATAATACCCCAGCAATCCTTTATCTGGCTAAGGAGTGTAAAGTCGGGTGACAGGCTGCTCACTGTTTTTTCTGAGTCAAACAACACCATTAAATCACGTGATTTATACACCTGAAGAGGTTTAACGCCAAAAGATTGCTCTATTAAATTATGGGTCTCTATCGGTACTGGCGCCCTTGATGGGAATTGCATGCTCAATTTTTGACTCTCATCAATGCTTACTATCAGTGTGCCACTGAGGGTATTAAAAGATACGGATTGAGCATGTGTATTAATAAACTTAAACACCACGTAAGCACTGGCCAGAGTAGCGTGCCCACACAGATCAACTTCACAGCTAGGAGTAAACCATCTAAGGTCGTAATTGGTGTCGGTTTTAACAATAAACGCGGTTTCAGAAAGGTTATTCTCAAAGGCGATGTTTTGTAATATAGAATCTTTTAGCCAGTGATCTAACACACATACCGCAGCCGGATTGCCGCTAAAGCACTCACGGGTAAATGCGTCTATCTGGTACATCTCGATATTCATGTTTTTAAACCTTTCCTTGGCGTTAATTAATATAGGTGCAATAAATGCGTCATCTTTATTTTATAAAAGATAGATGACAGCGCACCTTAAATTTCCATCGGCAGTTTAAAGTACAAACAGTGTGTTAGCCAACTACCTATAGCTGTTTTTTATAGGCGCGCTTAACAATATCAGTGGGCCGAAAGCCCAAGTTTAGAAATATCTAAAAGCCACTTTTCACGGACATTGCTGGTGGAGCTAATAATAGGCCCCAGCATGTTACTTTTTACCGATTTAAAACCCACAAATTTAAGGGTGGCCGTCTTCAACTGCTTAATGGCAGGGGCGCCCTGAATTAATCGGTAATACCAGGGCGGAGTATCCATCGTCATGACGATTCTTGCGGTTTTACCTGTTAATAGCTTTTTAGGAATGGCCTTGCCAGCTTCATACTGAAACGCAAAACCGGGTAAAAAAGTACGGTCAATTAATCCTTTTAATTTTGCCGGTAATGCTCCCCACCAAATGGGGGTAAATATCACTAAGTGATCACACCATTCAAGTGCCTTTTGGAAGGAGGTAAGTGAAGTCTCTAGCTCTGCGTCTTTTGTGTAACCCATGGAAAGGTCCAAATTAAATTCCATCTGAGATAAATCCAGCAGTTGAACATCATGTTTTTGCTGGGCACTTTGAGCATAGGCTTGTGCCAAGTTATGAGTAAAGCTATTTTCTGTGGGGTTTGCTGCCAATATTAGTACACGCTTTTTCATTACTTTCTCCACCAATGCTGAGTATAAGATGCAGCATACCGTCTCCCCCATAGGGGAGAGTCAAGAGGGAATGTTGGCAGGGGTTAATGGGCATAAATGTGGCGTGAAGTGTGAGTGATGTATAGACACTAAGAACTATGTGTTAAGGGGTTATTTGATGGTAGCAAATATCTAAACTCTCAATTTTCATTTTTAGCTCGTCAATCTGTAAAACTAACTGCTGTCTTATGTCACTTAAAAAAACCTTTATGTTTGCCCAGTCAACCTCGCCGTTGTTATATACGATAATCCCTTTTAATTGTGCCAGCGTAATACCTAGCGCCTTAGCCTCTTTAATAAGAATTAAAATTTCAATCTCACGATCTTGATAGACTCGGTATCGGCCCACTCTTTTAGGGGGTTGTATCAAACCTTTTTCTTCATAAAACCGAATGGCCTTAATGGATAAACCTGTGACGTTGGCCGCTTCACCTATGTACATGCATCACTCGCCTGTTTGTTATGTGTTTTTTACGGTTTATCTTGTTTGGGTTTAGCCATTCACTTTTACAGTCTATTTAAACCAACCCTGGGCCTGCGCAATTTTAATCTCGGCGGGTAATGAAGAGTGAACATGAATAATTTGTCCCTGCATGTTAGTCACCTTTGCGCCTTTTGAATTGTGCAGTTGTTGAATATTCACCCATGCGTAATCAATAATTTCACGCATGGGGTTCCAGTTGTTTTTATGGGGCACACGTATGTTGCTAATTTCACTTAGATCAAACATAGGGATGTGGGTGAGAAACATTTCAAACTCACCGTAGCGAATACGCTTCTTGGCATTAGAGGCTTGAGTGAGAAGGCGGCGTCCTAAATAACCCCGAGTTTCTTCTACCGTCTCCCTAAGGGCGGTTTCATAACTGGTTTCTAAGTCAGTTTTTTCATCATTTAATTTATCACCAGATTCACTGTGCCCAGCCGGTAGTTCAAAGTAGGTGCGAGTACGGTCTTTCACCAGTAAGGTGTAATGGTTGCCATTGTGCTGAGCCACCAATAACAAACCCGATACGCCAGCGGCCGCATTACAGGCGAAAGTGCTTAAAAGCAGCAACCAGCCGTAAGGCAGTATTTTAATGAGTGTCATGTCTATGTCCTTATAAACAATTTGCAGGGGCGGATTGGCACAGCTTAATCGTACCAGTCCCTGCTGTTAGAGGGTAGCAATGCTTAATTGGCTGCACAGTATGGTTATGAAGGTAAAGTCATTGCACAAGGGTCTTGAGGTTAGATTGGTGGGCGAGTCCAGATAAAGGTGCGAAGAAAGAGGCTAACGTTGAGTAACAAACACCCTAATCATGGCCAATGATTAGGGTGTTAAAACGGCTATTTTAGCTCAAGATAGTGCACACTAAAGAGTTGTTTATCATCAAGCCAGCTCTTGCTTACTTTAAAGCCCGCATCATCCGCAAGTGACTCAAAGCTTTTTTGAGTGTACTTATAGGAGTTTTCAGTGTGAATGGTTTCCCCTTTTGAAAAGGCAATGGCGGAATCACCCACCCTTACAATGTGGTTAAGCTTGCTGCGTAAATGCATTTCAATTCGTTGTAACGCTACGTTATAAAATGCTTCATGAGCAAAATGGCTTAAGTCGAAGTTTGAGTCCATTAAACGATTAATATGATTAAGTACATTAAGGTTAAAGGCAGACGTCACGCCATTGATGTCATTGTAAGCTGCCGTTAAAGTGACAGTGGGTTTATGTAAATCAATACCAATTAACATGCCTCCGTCGTGATTTAACCAAGGACGTAAATTCATTAAAAACTGCTTGGCCGCATTAGGGCTCATATTGCCAAGCGTTGATCCCGGATAAAATACAACGCGTTTACCTTCTGGTAGTCCTTCAGGGGCATGATCCTGAATATTAAAGTCAGAGCAAACCGCATGAACATTTAACCATGGAAATTCTTGTGCTAATTTTACCGCTGAGCGCTGTAAAAATTCCTTAGCAATATCCATGGGAACGTAAGCCGCCGGTTTTAGTGCGTCTAATAACAATCGCACCTTTTCACTGCTGCCACTGCCCGGTTCAATTAATACACTATTTTCTCCACAGTATTCAGCGATAGCATTGGCATATTGAGTATATATGGCGCGCTCAGTGCGAGCCGGATAATATTCTGGCTGCTTAGTAATGCGCTCAAACAGTTCAGACCCAAAGGTGTCGTAAAAATACTTTGGATTAATACTTTTTTGCTTCTGCTGTAAACCGGCCAATATTTCTATACGGCTATCGTGTTCACTGGGGTGCTTATTTTTAAATAGCACATTTTGATTAAGTGACTCTGTTGCAAGCTTTGACATGGAATGATCCTTTTTTAGTTATTAATGCAATTTTTTTTAGCTAATCGAATGCCACTAAATTGCCAGCGATCTTCGGGGTAAAAAAAGTTCCGATAACTGGCTCTAAGATGATCAGGGCTACTGACACAAGATCCCCCCCTTAAAATCCATTGGTTACACATAAACTTACCGTTGTATTCACCAATGGCACCGTCCGTTACTTCAAAGCCGGGGTAAGCGCGATACGCACTACTGGTCCACTGCCAACAACTATCGTAAAGTTGATTTATTTGTTGATCACCACTTTTACTGTTGGCGCTAGGGTGAAGTGTTGCCAGCGTGTTATCCGTGGCGGCGGTTTGTTTGGCCGCCAACTCCCATTCCATTTCAGTGGGCAAACGTGCATTTGCCCAATTGGCATAGGCATCCGCTTCATAACCACTAACATGACAAACAGGTTGATTGTGTTGTCGAGTACGCAACCCATACAAAGTAAATTCCATGGCTTTTTCATCAACATCGCGCCAGTACAAAGGTTTTGTCCAGTTGTTTTTTGTCACTGCCGCCCAACCATCCGATAACCAATACTGGGGGTTCTGATAACCTCCATCGTCAATGAATTTTTGATACTCACCGTTTGTAACAAGATGAGTTGCCAGTGAAAACGGTTGAATAAACACTTGATGGCGTGGGGTTTCGTTATCAAAGATAAAATGTTCTGAATTTTCTTCAACACCAATGTCTGTTAAACCTCCTTCATAGTGTTGCCAGCGTGTAGGGTTATGTTTTTCTGGTTTGAGGTGTTCACCGTTGGCGAATGTTGGCGTTAACGGATTTAAAGAAAATGAATATTTAATGTCGCTATAAAAAAGCTCTTGATGTTGTTTTTCATGCTCAAGGCCCAATTGTGTACGCTGTAAAATAGTGGCCTTATCAGCGGCTTCCCATTGATCTTGTTCAATCAAAGACAAGACCCGCGTCATCGCATTATCCACATGCGCCCTATACGCCAAAATATCATTTAGCGTCGGTCGGGATAATAAACCCCGTTGATGTCTTGGATACTGCTGACCAATGGCGTTGTAATACGAATTAAAAAGCACTTCGTAGGCCGTATTAAAAACCACATAGTTAGGTACCAAAGGCTTTAATATAAAGGTCTCAAAGAACCAGGTGGTATGCGCTAAATGCCATTTTGGCGGACTAACAAATGCAGCCGCTTGCAAATTGTAATCTTCAATATCAAGGCGTTCACAAGCGTGTACAGATTGATTGCGGGTTAAGGTAAAGGTCTTAACTTGTGTATGCGAATGGGTATTTAATTCCATGTATAAACGGCCAGTAGATTGAATGAAAAGTGTTGTTTTTAGGATGTTTGTAATCATTTAAAGCTCACAAACACCGTTAGTAATAAGCCTTTAACTAAACTAAGGTAGATGCACCTGCACCTTAATTTGGTTGGCGTAAAAGGCAATATGGTCCTTAATAAGATCCATGTTGCTTATGGGCTGAAAATACTCCCAAGCCACATCTGCTAAATGCAACTCCCCCAATGTCAGCGACCAATATCGGGCTTGCCCTTTTAAGTAGCAATTACTGCGAGTAGGACTTAAAGACAAAAATTGCGTTTTTACATCGCTTATAGGAAAGTAATAAACCGGTTCGTACCCTAAACCACCATCTTCCTTTAACAGTATGGGCGAGTGTGTACTCGCCAATACGGTGCCGTTTAAGGTCGCGCTTACATTCAAACTAGAGCGTTCAAGTTTTATAGCGTGTTTCACTAGCGAGCACCTACCACCTCGCCAGACGCTAAGTGCGAATCTAGCCCGTCTAACAGTTGATTTAACATACCTTTCATCTTTGGTTTCATCACAAGCTTGGCCAAAATCAATCCTAGTACGCCAAATTTAGCGTCAAAGTTCATTGTAAATTCAACTTGGGTTTTGGTGTCGCCAATGGATGTGACTAAAATGTCAGCGGATGCATTTTTAATAGGCATGAAATCCGCTTCTATGCTTAATGACATACTGCGTTGCTCGGCATTGTATTTGATCACTTTTTCGATGAGTTCATTACCATCATTAAAATAACAAATGCGTTTTGTGCCTAGGCCATTTTGCTTTTCACCACTAATAGGGCTGCTTTTAATTAAAGGGTGAAATTTATAGATGCCCGAAATGTCATCCCACTTTTGCCACACTGAATCGGCGTCAAAAGATAATTGTTTTACGATTTCGATAGATTGCATAGTATTTTCCTAATTAATAAATTGAATAAAACCAAAATAAACCAGTAAAGGTACCGGTAGGGTAGCCAATGTAATAACGCTAAAAAATACAGTGTTAGTTACATTTCGTTCCATGCCAAACGCCATGGCTATGCCACCACCACCGCCAAAAATGGCGTTGCCAGGGGTGTTAATCAGCAGTGCCAAAGACAGCCACCTAGGAACATAAAAAGAGAAAGCGCGTATGCGCTTCACAATTGTTAGATCCTTTTGTTGTAGGGTATAAAAGCGTCCAACTCGTTTTCCCAAAAAGTAAGCCAGGCTTAATCCTAGGACCGTGCCCACATACGCTGCAAAAATGCCTTTAAGCCCAAAAAAAGCCATCAGGCAAATGCCAATTTCTACCCCTGCTATAAAGGGAATGGCGAGCATAAGTGAATAAATAAGGCTAATAACCAGAAAATCGAAGGTACTCATATTTTGGCTTATCTCTAACAATCGAGCCCTTACGGCGCCATCATTATCCAAATAATAAAAACTCGTAAACGCCATTAACGCGGCAATTGCCCAAAGCCATTTGTTCACGTGTTATGCGCTCCGCAGTTTTGTTCCAAATCTGTAACTGGATTATGGGTGATTACCTGTATAAGATATAATTAGTAATTTATTGTAAAAATATAGAAATTCTAATGATGATGTGTGGTAGAGATGGACTATAACAAGCTGCGTACCTTTATAGAGGTCGCTAAAACGGGCAGTATTTCGCAGGCGGCCAATAATCTATTTAGAACCCAGCCCGCCATTACCCAGCAAATTCAGTTGTTAGAAGAATCGCTAGAGCTAATTTTGTTGGAACGTCGAAATACTCGTGTATACCTTACCAAGCAAGGTGAGCAGCTGTTTAAATTTGCTCAGCATCGGTTAAGGGAAATTGATGATTTTTTAGCAGAAGTGAAAAATGACTCGGAATCTCTTAGTGGCGAAATACGTATTGGTATTAGGCCCGATGTAGCGACCTATATGCTGCCAATTGTATTTGCCAATTTTAAAATTTCTTATCCAAATGTTAAATTTACCATTGTTCATGGCGATGCCCTTCAAACGGAACAAAGGGTGCTAAACAACGAGGTAGATATTGGCATTCAGTTATTGGTTGAAAATAGAAAACTGCTAAAAACGTGGTCGGCCACCGCTAAACCCATTATTTTAGTGGCAGGAGCAAGTTATCTTAAAAAACATGGCACCCCAAAAAATGAAGAAGACCTTTTAAACCATGACATTATTGATTACACCCCTGACTGTGATGCTTTTGCTTATTGGTCAAGAAAGGTTAAAAAAGAGCTAGAACATAGCTTTAGGAAAAAACGCCCTCATTATATTTGCCCAGATCATGGTTTTGCTGCTGAGCTAATAAAAAAAGATTTAGGTATAGGCATATTACCTAGCTACACGGTGGCGGCAGAATTAAAGGCAGGAACGGTTAAACAAATATTTAAGAGAAAAGGCGTTAATTACACTATGAGTTTTGATATTGTGGTGAAGAAAAATGCAAACCGTTCGGCTGCAGAAACCGCCTTTTTAGAGACTATGATAAGAGAACTTTGTAATTAATACGCTAACAGCGTTCTCTTCATTACGTATCTTCATTACTTGTAGGTTTAAGTGCGATATAAAGCAATGGACCGGCAGAAACAAATATTAAAGTTAAGAAAGCAAAAGGTATAAATCAATCACTACTTGTGCGGTGTCTGGGCTTGATATTAATTGGTAACCAAAACTAACAAGGGATTGTTCGGCGATAGACATTGTGTAGCCGGTATAACCCACAAATAACACCAACAATATAAGGGATACTACTCTAAGATTAAACATGCCATTCCTTAGGTGTTGAATGCTTTAAATGTTGTCGAAGACATAAACTACCATAAACACTATATGCTATATACCCTAATATTTTAAACTGAGTAGGCCGGTTGTTGTAGGTAATCCCTAGTGATGATTAATAATCGGTAAATAAAATTAGGTGGGTTGTAGAAAAGGCTGAAGGAGAATGAACTTAAACGAGGGTGGGAAGTTATTTTCAAAAATTAATTAAACTAATCCTTACAGAATATTCCTCGGCGTTTTTGGGTTTAATTGTATGAACTCTAAAACTCATGTGTAACATTAATTTTAATAAGGCGGCCTGCATCCGTTAAGCCATTTTCGGATTCATAATAGGAAGGCAAGGTATTGCTGTTGTCTGTTATGTTATGAATAGACATACCCAGTTCAGATTTATTATTTAAAGACCATTTTAAATAGGTATCTAAACGGCCATACTGCTGATTCGTTTTATTGCTTAATTGATTGTTATCGCTAAGTTCATATTCATGCATGATGCGTAACCACACTCCCCAGCGCAGGTTCAACGATGGGCTTTCGTATTCTGAATTTATGCTTGCCATCAAGCTTGGAAATGCCTTGTATTTTACATCATCGGTAATATTTTTACTTTGCACATAGCTTAAATTACTATGCTCGGACCAGTTACCATGTTGACCTCGAACGCTTATTTCTATGCCTTTTGATTCGTTTTCTTTGATGTTTTTATATTGGTTAGTGGTGCTTCCAGGGGTGATAGGGACCAGCGCGATGGCATCTTTCCATTGGCTATAAAACAGAACGCTTTCAATTTCATACTGCGGGCGGCTTAATACTAATACATATTCAAGGCTATCAATAGTCTCTGGTTTTAAATTTTTATCCCCAAGTACCGAATTACTTGACCCATAATACTCAATAGCTGTGGGAGCGCGATAAGCATGGCCATAAAGCAACTTTTGACGCCAGTCTGAATTAAATTTATGCACTAGGCCTAATCGTGGGGATGCATGGTCCCCTGCATCAGAATAGTTATCCCAACGCAGTCCATAGGTTAATAAAAGGGTGTCGCCTAAAAAACTGTTACGCGCTTGAGCAAGTACATGCGTCATACCACGACTTTTACCATTGTAAACATTGTTAAAATATTGAATATTATTACCGTTTTCATCAACTCGCTTCCAATCACTATCCGTAACCGATAGTTCATCGTAACCCGCACCAATAACCCAATGTGAGTTTGAGGTTTCATTGGCACTTTTTATTTCGGCACTGTAACCAATGCGTTGTTCGTCAGCACCTTGATATAGAATATGCGCACAATATAACGGGTTGAACGAGGTGCTGCTCTCATCTGCTTTACAGGGCCAAGTGGTGCCACCTACTGAAGGCACAGCCGCTAAAAACGTAAGGTTATCTGGGTATTGGCGGTTGTCGAAATGCCACTCATGCTTAGACTGCCATGCATAGATGTGATTTTTTATAAATAAATCATCAGAGGTTTTAAATTCATGGCGAATACCAAAAACATCCAACTGCGTATCGGCCCCTGAAACATCGCCTTGCTGGGCTAAGCTTGTGCTTTCAACATCAAACTTACTGGCAATGCCACTGAAAAATTGACTACCCACACCAGGAAATCCTGCCGACTCATATTGGTTATGAAAATACAATACACTGATCTTTGCGTTTTCTACAGTGCCAGTACTTGCGTTAATAAAAGCACTTAAATTTTGATACTGCTGATCTCGGTTTGCTGTTTCAATATCAGCCGTTAATGGGTCGGTGTATGAAAACGCTAAATCATGATCGCCATCTTGCTCATAGGAAAACCCCGTGTGCACTTGCCAGCGGCTCATGTGTTTGCTGGATGTGATGGCCACTTGTTGATGATCGGGGGCACCTAATTGAGCATAACTTTGCACCGTATCCGTATCACTTTGTGCCAGCTTAAATGACATGACACCATGGAATGCATCGGTGCCATAAAGGGCCGAGCCCGACCCGCGAATAAGCTCCACTTGCTTAATTAAGTTAAGTGGCATTCTTGGTAAAAAATACCCCGTATTAGCATATACAAAACTACCCAGAGGGATTTGATCTAATGAATAGGCAATGCCCCGCACCGATAATTCAGTGGCATAACCGCGTATTGAAATCACCTCAGAGCCACCAAACGTAAAATTGCCAAAAACCGAAGGCACGATTTCGAGCGCTTGGCCTAGGGTGTTGCCCCCCCGGTCCTGCCAATCTTGTGTGGTTAGGATGGCAGTAGACGATGCAACATCTAAGCTATCATCCAAAAACAATGAAGCCACTTCGACTTTTATACTGGTGAGCTCCCTTAAACTTAAGTCCATATAGTCATCGCTTAGCGCATCACAACACAGCGTTAAGCAATAAATACCTGTTAATGTCATGGGGATGTTGCGCATCGTAAAAAATCTCAATAAATGACTTTTTAAGTATAGACAGGTCTACTTAAACAGCTGGCTCATAAATGCTTAAGTTTGTGCACATTGCCATGCGAAAAGTCATATGCCAGCAATGTCCATTCCTAGGCTTAATCACATAGATTCTGTTGAATTTAAACGTGCATGGTTCTTGTGGTGCCTGTAATACTGGCCTTAAAGGATAAGTGAGTACTAACCATTACTCTGGCATATAGGAGTAAACTCTGGCTTTTACAGGGGCAATTTTGCAGTTAATGGTCAGTTTGCCACACAGTATAGGGGCCTGCGTAATTCTGGTTTGCACTGTGAAAGCATGTAATATTTGATCAGTGTTGCGAATTTTTCATTATCCGGCCAATGCCCGCTCTGACATACTCATCTTAATTTCTAAGCCTTTGAAAATGTACGAGACCCCAACATGACCGTTGTTGCGAAACCCAGTATTAAACCTGCCAATCCTAATTTTGCCTCTGGCCCTTGTAGCAAACGCCCGGGTTACGATGTGAATAACCTAGATCTGTCTACTCTAGGCCGTTCGCACCGCTCTAGTATTGGTAAAGCCGCCCTAGAGCTGGCTTGTGTGAAAACAGCAGCGCTATTAGGTCTACCGGAGGGTTACCGCGTGGGAGTGGTGCCAGCATCCGATACCGGCGCTATGGAGATGGTGTTGTGGTCTATGTTGGGCCTGCGGCCTGTAGATGTACTGCACTGGGAGTCATTTGGTTCTGAATGGCACAACGACATTACCACTCAGTTAAAGCTTGAAAATGCACGCTCGTTAAAAGCGGAGTACGGACAGTTACCTAATTTTGATGAGGTGAACTTTGATCACGATGTGATATTCACGTGGAACGGCACGACATCCGGCGTGAAAGTGCCTAACGGTGACTGGATTAAAGATGATCGCAGTGGCTTAACCATATGCGATGCCACCTCAGCGGTATTTGCCATGGACATGCCCTGGGAAAAACTGGATGTAGCCACGTTCTCCTGGCAAAAAGTGCTGGGCGGCGAAGGCGCACACGGTATGTTAATTTTAAGTCCCCGGGCAGTAGAGCGTTTAGAAACCTTTATCCCCGATCGTCCATTGCCTAAGTTGTTTCGCTTAGCAAAAAACGGCAAATTAATAGAGGGCATTTTTAAAGGCGCCACAATTAATACGCCCTCTATGTTAGCGGTAGCCGATTATCTAGATGCCTTGAATTGGGTAGAAAATATGGGCGGTGTCAACGTGGCCATTCAAAAGTCCATGGACAATTTAAATGTCATTAAAGAATTTGTGGCGCAAAATCATTGGATTGATTTCTTAGCCAAGGACCCCGCCACAATTTCAAATACGGGCGTTTGTTTAGCGCTTAAAGCGAACAAAGGTCAGGTGAAAGCCCTTGTTAAATTGTTAGATGTTGAGGGTGTGGCGTTTGATATTACGTCTTACCGCGATGCGCCAGACGGTTTACGTATTTGGTGTGGTGCTACCGTGGAAGAGCAAGACGTGAAAGCATTGATGCCTTGGTTAAAGTGGGCTTATGAAGAAGTGACTCGTTAATATCTGAATTGCAAGCGTAGGAATAATGAATGAGTTTCTACGCATCCTGGCTCAGGGTTAAGGAAAAACTGGTCGATTTTACGATAAAGATCTAGCGTTAGCTTTCGTATATTAAATATGTTCAATCAATGGATATATATTCTTCACGGACAATTTTACCGTTTTTCCATGTTTGAATATGTTTACCGGTAAACTCATTGATTGAAGAGTCGGCGGCCATCATTTTGTAATGAAATATAAGCTCAACAATGTTATCTGTGATAACGGATGAAAGTAGCTTAACATCGAACTCTTTGACCGAACTAACAAAGCCTTTTTGCTTGTCGTATGACTCTTTCATGGACTCAGCAAACACAGCTCCATTGTTTAGCATTACTACATGAGTGTCGTAGTACTTTTCACATAACTCTAAAACCAGGCCGCGAGTATTCATAGCGACAAAATCATCTATTTCATGTTGCATGTGTTGTATCCTTTTAAACATTATTGTTGGCTAAAGGGCGTACGTCTTGCAGGTGGTGAAGTAAGTATGCGGATAGTTATACACAGAGCACTAAACACCATTAAGCCTATATCGTGTCTTTTAGTTTACCTTTTCCGTATTGATGCAGCAGAACAAACTTGAGGGCATTAATATGGGCACATTAAAAATGTTATTCATTGATCGCAAATATTTTGGTGAGCCGTTTTTTATTGGGCTCCTTTACTAAGTCCGCTAGGGTATAGCGTTCTAGGCTTTTGAAAAAACTGTCCATGGCTTCTGCCAATAAGTGTT
>JAPYOO010000353.1 GCA_029938135.1 Bermanella sp.
TTAAGTATTTGTGCAATGACATCTTGAGGGTCTGTAATCTGGCCTTCATCTTGGTACAAAAATGAAAACACCAGCGCAATACCAATCAACGCAATAGCCGCAACATGCCCTAAGGGGAAACGAGACCTAAGCTTTTGCTGATGTTCTTTTTCTACGTCTATTAATTCAATTAACTTACCGGGTATGCCACCACTTAACTGCCACAACTGATGAATTTTTTGATCACTCAATGGCAAGTTTTCATGGCCTGCCTGCTGGTACAGCTGTGTAATAAACTGAGCTGAATCAACTTCGGATAACGGTAATAAATCAATATGATGGTATAAGTTTTCTAACTGCAGCTGCAATTGTATCGCATTTAACTTTTCAGCAAGAATATCGTCGCCACACAACACTAAGTGCCAACTATTGCCGCTTGTGGATAACTGCACTAATAGTGATAACGCAGGCTGTTCTAATAAATGTGCATCATCTACTAGCACAAATTTTTGAGCGTCATCATTACCGTGTTTAATGGCGTCAATTGAGGGGCCACAGGATAGCTGTAAAGCCATACAAGCAATAACTGATTGCTCATCCGTGTGTTGCAATGCATCAAAATGAATAACTTGCTGATCGCAGGATAATTGCTCTTGAACCTGAGCAAGTAATGCAGACTTCCCAGTATCGTGATTTCCGCTCAACAACACTATGAGTGAGCTAAATTGCTGCACATGAAGCAGCATGTCTAACTGCTGCTCTCGGTCGTTCAATTTAATATAGGTAGGAGAGGGCTTGTCTGTTTTCATCATCCGGCTCTCCTTTTTTATTATTTTGTTAGATGCTTTAACGTGGCATCTAACTGATCCATGGCAAAATCAGAAGTGGTGACTGCTTGCCCCATTGCCTTTAATAATACCAACCTCAGCTTACCATCAAGGACTTTTTTGTCTACTGCCATTAAGTCTTTGAAGCGATCCCCCCCCATTCCCACAGGGCAATCCACTGGGAGTCTAGCGGTTTCTAATATTGATACGATGCGCAAGTAGTCATCTTGGGTGATCCAGCCTAATCGTTTAGATAGGTCTGCTGCCATCACAGTACCTGCTGAAACAGCTTCGCCATGCAACCAATTACCATATCCTTGATCCGTTTCGATAGCATGACCAAAGGTATGGCCTAAGTTTAATATAGCCCGAATGCCTCCCTCTCGTTCATCTTGCGCAACCACCTTCGCCTTATTGGCACAGGAGACTTCAACAGCATAAATGAGTGCGTCTTGATCTCGAGCGAGCAATCGCTCCATGTTTTTTTCTAACCATTCAAAAAATGGGGCATCACAGATCAAACCGTATTTAATGACTTCCGCCAATCCCGCCGATAATTCTTTATCCGGAAGTGTCTCAAGGGTTTCGATGTCAATTAAGACACAATTAGGCTGATGGAATGCACCAATCATGTTCTTACCCAATGCATGATTCACACCGGTTTTACCACCCACTGATGAATCCACCTGAGACAATACCGTGGTCGGCATTTGAATAAAATCGACACCTCGCTGATAGCTGGCCGCTGCATAGCCCGTCATATCACCCACAACTCCGCCACCCAATGCCACCAATGTGGTTGTACGGTTGTGTTTTTGAGTTAGAAGGGCGCTATATATAAGGTTTAAACAATCTAATGTTTTATACTTTTCGCCATCAGGCAGAATCACAGTATCAACCTGATAATCCTTAAAGAGCTGTTTAGTCTGCTCAAGATAAAGCGGCGCTATGGTTTCGTTGGTGACAATCATCACCTGTTTACCTGATACGTACGGAGAAATTAAAGCGGGGTCAGATAAGATGTTTTGACCGATAAAAATGGGATAACTTTTATCAGGTAAATCGACGCTAAGTTTTTTCATATTTTAATCAATGACACTTAATTTCATAAGTTGCGCCAGAATTTCTTGCACAACAAATCTTGGGTTTCGCTCATCAGTATAAATCGTAATATCAGCCACCTCTGTATACAGAGGATCCCTTTCATTCATGAGACGGGTAAGTACTTCTCTGGGATTATCTATTTGTAAAAGAGGCCGGTTTTTATCTTTTGCGGTACGTGCGAGCTGCTGATCAACAGAGGTTTTTAAATACACCACCGTGCCACGACTGGATAAATGCAAGCGATTTTGAACACGTAAAACGGCTCCGCCGCCAGTGGCCAATAGGATACCTTGCTGCTCGGTAATTTCTTCAATGGCAATAGCCTCACGATCGCGAAATCCTGCCTCGCCTTCCACATCAAATATCCAGGGAATATTACAACCGCAATTATCTTCAATTTCTTTATCGCTGTCTTTGAACTCAAGCTTCAGCTCGGCACAAAGTAAACGGCCGATGGTGCTTTTTCCAGCGCCCATCGGCCCAACAAGGTATACATTTCGTTTTGACATACTTTTCATTTCTTAAGGCTTCGATCAGCCCCACACAACAAACCAGATATTTCAAACTTTACTTAAGGGCCACAAGGCCCCGCGTTCAAGCTAAATAACTTTAGTGTGAGCTTAAAACATCCTTCACCAATCTAGGGGTAATGAATATTAATAATTCACTCTTATCTTCAGTGTGCGTGGTACGCCTAAAGAGACGACCAATCACGGGAAGATCACCAAAGAAAGGCGTTTTATCAATGGTAGTAATATCTTCAGACTGGAAAATACCACCCAGAACAATGGTTTCCCCGTTATTCACCAAAACTTGCGTTTCAAGTTGATTGGTATTAATGGTGGGAATATTATTAATAACCTCCCCTACCGCATCCTTATTGATAATTAGGTCCATTAAAATTCGATCATCTGGGGTAATTTGTGGCGTTACCTCTAATTTCAGAACCGCTTCTTTAAATGTAATTGTGGTTGCACCGCTGGCAGAGGCTTGTTCGTAAGGAATTTCAGTACCTGCTGAAATACGAGCCGTTTGACCATCTGCTGTTATCACTCGAGGCTGAGAGATTATCTCCGCCCGACCGTCCGATTCCATAGCTGACAACTCAAGATCCA
>JAPYOO010000354.1 GCA_029938135.1 Bermanella sp.
CAACATCGAGTGGCCGCGTTTACCAGCCCACGGGGTGACATGGCTATGTTTTGGCATTTGGACACTCTGCAGTTATTGGCACATCACGAATTTCATGATGTATGCGGCTTAACCATTAGCCAAGACCAAAACTATTTTGTGTTATCCAATTCAGCGGGTAAAATTCGCCAAATTAATGCAGTGACTTTAAAAGAAAACAAAAACAAACGATTACATTTCCCAGACAAACACTGGGACAATCATTTACTAACGGTTTCATTACCCTCTTAATATTTAGGTTTTTATTTCTATGTTTAAAATATCAAGATCAACGTATTCAGCCATGCTGATTGTTTTATTAAGCACCCTTCTAAGTGCTTGTGGTGCAACATCCACTACAACCGTAACCGGCCAAGAAGAAGTGAAAACCACCATTACGACTTCGGACCCGGTCATTCAAACAACCACAGACCCCGATACCGGCATCATTACTGAAGTCAGCACTATCACCACCGTAGAAACAGATATTGTGGACATATCAACGGACATTAAAGTGGTGACCACTATCAGTGTTACCACAACTATCACCGACCCCAGTACCAATGAAAGCACGAGCACCACTAATAGCACGACAAACACGGTTACGCTTGCCAGTGAATTAGATAGAGCCATAGAGCACATGGTAGACCAAACGATAGTGCCTGCGATTGATAATTTGCACGTACAAGTACAGGCCTTAAATCAGCAGGTTACTACTTTTTGTACTAACAAAACCCTAAACAACCTTACCCTTTCTCAAACCCAATGGATTGCTACACACAATAGCTGGTACCAAGTAGCACCCTTTCTCTTTGGCCCGCTAGAGGTTGCCAACACACTTACTGTGCCAGCTTTTTGGTATCTGGACTCGTATCGCAATAATGGCCGAGACTATACGGGGGAGGTACGTAGCAGCCTTACGGGTTTACTGTTATCCAGCACAGCCGTAAGCCTCATTAATTTTTCTGACATGAACTACAACCTAGTGGGGTTATTGGCCTTAGAGGTGTCTCTGTTTGAACGCAGTACCGACCAGTCCCAAGCGGCCACAGACATATTGAATGAGTTTTCAAACACCCCACGCAAATGCGATATTTTGATGGCTTACAACCAAGAACTACTGCGCCAAAGCACACTCATTCAACAGAATTGGAACTCAGATTATCAACAAACTGGAAAAAGTTATCGAGATTTATTGCTCAATAATGAACTTGAAGACACGCTGGACAACGAAAGTGGCGATCCTGCAATTAGTAAGATAACCGTGGCAGTGCAAGAATTTTATGACTACATGAACAAACGAAATGTCAGTACACAGGTGGCCCTACTATCTGCATCAACTAAGCAAGCGATGTTGGCTGCAGCTAACATTACTGAAACATTATTCAATGAATCAATTGAGCAAAACATGAGCATTTACGCCTTGATGAGCAAAAATGGTCATGAACAAGATGCACAAACCCTTGCCAATAATATCCAAACGTTTATCACCGCTATTAATAGTGGCACAGATGAAGAAATAAAATCTGCCGCCGCCGCCATAGATGGCAACTTAAAACGTGAGCTTCCCGATGCACTGGATGTAAGCCTAGGGCTCAATTTCACTGACGGCGACTAAACATTCACTCGCTTTCATTGCACCTGTTAAGGGCAATTTTACCGCTAAATTTTAGCCTCACCGCAACAAATCTAATTAGGCCAGCATATCTTGTATTACTGGCCTAATTAGGTATTATGCTTGGCTTAATTTTTGGGCAGCAAGCCGACAACGGGTCACTTTGACGTGCATTGTCTGATACAGCTGCCTTTTTGCGTTTTTAAGCGTTTGAGAAAACATTATGAACCCCATCATGAACACTTACGGCCGTTTACCCGTCACCTTCCAAAAAGGCAAGGGCGCGTACGTATTTGATGAAAACGGCAACTCTTATCTTGATGCTTTAAGCGGCATCGCTGTGTGTGGTTTAGGCCACGGCCATCCTGCTGTTACCCGCGCCATTACGGATCAAGCTGACAACCTAGTACATACCTCTAACTTATACGGTGTGGGCCAGCAACAACAATTGGCTGAAAAGCTAACGCGCATCAGCGGCATGGACAACGTGTTCTTTGGTAACTCCGGTGCCGAAGCCAACGAAGCGGCTATTAAAATTGCACGTAAATACGGCAATGATAAAGGTATTAATTTACCCACTGTATTAGTGATGGAAAATGCGTTTCACGGCCGTACTATGGCAACCCTAACCGCCACGGCTAATCCAGCCGCACATGTGGGTTTCACGCCGCTGGTTAGTGGTTTTGAACGAGTACCTTACAACGATTTAGCGGCCGCCCAACAAGCCGTTAAAAACAATTCCAATATCGTGGCTATATTAGTCGAGCCTGTTCAAGGTGAAGGCGGTGTTACCAGCGCCACCGATGAATACATGAACGGCTTACGCGAACTATGTAACGATAAAAATTTGTTACTCATGCTGGATGAAATCCAAACCGGCAATGGCCGTACTGGCAAGTACTTTGCGTTTCAGCATTTTGATTGGACACCCGATGTTCTAACCACCGCCAAAGGCTTAGGCAATGGCGTACCTATTGGTGCCTGCTTAGCCAAAGGCGATGCGGCCCATGTGCTGCAGCCTGGTAATCACGGCTCAACCTATGGCGGCAATCCGCTGGTATGTGCTGCAGCCAACGCAGTAGTTGATACCATTGAAAGTGAAAATCTTTGTGAACGTGTTACGCAGTTAGGTGAACGTATTCGTGCCGCTATAAAGCTGAACATGCAGGACACTGGTTTTATCACTGAATATCGTGGCAAAGGCTTAATGATTGGCCTAGTACTCAACACACCCGGCAGTGCAGCCCAAATTGTAAAAGCCTCATTAGAGGCCGGTTTACTATTAAATGTAACGGCAGGCAATGTGGTACGTTTATTACCCCCCTTTATATTAACAAACGAAGAAGCCGATATGGTCGCGCAGCAAACCTGCGATCAAATTA
>JAPYOO010000077.1 GCA_029938135.1 Bermanella sp.
TAGCACAACACTGCTCACCAATAAGGGAATGGCAAGACGCTTTTCCCGTTTATACAAAGCTGGGGCCATGAATCCCCATACCTGATGTAATAAAAAAGGTATGGTAATAAAAATAGCACTCACTAAGGTTAACTTAAATGGCACCAGAAAGGGTGAAGCCACTCCGGTAGCTATCATCGAGCTGCCCTGGGGCAACAGAGTTTCCAATGGCTTGGATATCATCAAATACAATTCATTAGAGAAACTGTAAAGACATAAAAACACCACTACTATAAATGCAATAGCCTTTAATAAACGGTTTCTTAATTCAATTAGGTGATGAATCAAGGGTTGAGTTAACTCAGGTGATGATTGGGTATTATCACTCATACTACTCTCTTTTTATAACGTATTGGCGCTTGCCCTTGAGGACGCTATGTCCACATCAGCCGCTTTTTTGGGAAGGCACGTTGACTCGCGGGAGTGCTCTTCATTAGCGTTTTTTATACTCTGATCAGTCTTATTATGCGCAGAGGTAGAATCTTTTAACCCCATAAGTTCGTCTTCTTTTAGCAAGGCCGACTTAGATTCTTTTAATTTTGCTAGAATTTCTTGATTATTCACCTCCTGCTCTATTTGTAACTGAAATCCATTAATTGTATTTCTTACCCGCCCCACCATTAACCCCAATGTCCGAGCCGCCTTAGGTAACCGCTCTGGTCCCAAAATAATCAAACCCATTACGCCCACCAGCATTAGCTCCGAGAACCCTATATCGAACATAATATTCCTACTTTTTATACAAGCGAATAATTACATGCAGTAAGTATCAGCTAAATTACACAAGCCTTTATCAATACCACTAACCCTGAGGCTGTTGGTTTTTTTCAGACCTTTTTGAAAACGTTGCATTCTGGGTTTGTGTTTCAAGTTTATCTGTTTCACTTTCCGTTAATACACTCTCCTGGGCCATATCTAAAGCGGCACCACCATCGTTCATGGCCGACTTAAAACCTTTAACTGCTCCGCCTAAATCCCCACCCAAAGTGCGTAACTTTTTAGTTCCAAAAATTAAAATCACCACCACCAACAGAATTAATAACTGCCAAATACTGATTCCACCAAACATGATTATCTCCAAAATTTTTATAGTGTTTTTGTTAAACCCAGAACGATAAGTGCTGCCTTTTTTGTAAAACGTCACTTTTGTTCTGTGTTGAAGGTGCTCAGATAATCATATTTACGGATAAGCCGTCAATAAATTATTTTCAACTAGGCGTTCTCAATTAATACTTTTTGTATCTAAAAAAATGGAACAACCCACCATTTCACATAAATAAAACATAACCATTAAACCCCGCAATAACAGGTAGATGGTGACGAAACAGGCCAGTATCACTCCAGACTAAAATGTCTAAACACCATCTGAATATAACAAAGAATTATAACTAACATAGATACCTACCCATGAAGTTTATTCATATTAATAAGGGACAATGGAATGGCGCAGAGACACAACCAAATCTCGCTAATTCACTTACTATTTGGTTGTAAACAATTAAACAAGCGACCAAGGATTAAGTCGTATGCAGTGTGTTTTCAGGGAAATCCAATCAAATATAAAAAATGAGGAATAACCTATGAGCGAGACTTTTGAGGAATTGGCGGCCGCCAATGAAAATGAGAGCACAGAGGCAAAGCGCGTAATTCTGGTGCCCAGCGTTGGCTCTTTTACGGGCGTAAAATCCATGTTACCCATGCCAAGCCTGCCACAAAATTGTTCTGCCGAAGTATTGGAAGAACGTAACAGCGAACTTACCCAAGCCCAAATCGATAACTACTACAACGACACCGTTCTCCCTGGCGCCGTGGTGCATGGCAACATGTACTCTGACGACGTTAACAACAACATCAACTGGAACTTACGCGGTACCGACGAAGAACGCGCCACCATGGCCCAGGAAGATGATTTTGGGGTGGACGATGCAGACCCAGGCGAAGACGCCATCGATTTGGCTGAGCCCGTGGTCAGCTACGTGCAAAAGCACTGGACTGCTTTACTGCTTTCCGGCGGATTTTTTAATGCAGCCAACCAGTTATTTAAAATTATCTATAAAAACATTGGCGATAACCTAGGCAAACCCTTGAGCGACCTTTCCTTCAAGCTTGAAATTATCGATCCGGTTCTGGCATTCATTCCAGCACGACGGGCCAGAAATGTAGAGGAACTTAATTTTTTCCCCGATAATGACCGCTTTCCACACCCCGCTTACGATGAAGAGTTCCGCGACGATGATGTGATGGGTTGGTTGCAAGTGGCGCCGGTGTCCCCAGATTTTGATCAGTTTTCTCCTTATACCGAGCACTTGGAAAAGTTTCCGGTAAGCAATGCAATGTTCCGCAAACAAGACGGCTTTGGTGACGACGACCTTGACCAAGCCATGAACGAAGGGCGAGTCTTCATTACCGATTATGCAGGTTATAACGACGAATGTACGGCTCCTTCCACCGACGATGGTTACGGCGCAAAACTGCACGCAGCCATGGCATTGTTTGCAGTGCCCAAAGGTGGCGACAGCTTAAAAATTATCGCTATTCAACCCACTCAGACACCGGCCGCCAACTCCTTACAAATGATATTTCAGGAGATAGGACTGGGCGACAAGACAAACCCTGTCTCGCAAATTCTTACGCCTAAAGATGACTACTGGTCCTGGCAGATGGCCAAAAACGTATTCACTTCCATGACCTCCATGTCGGCGGTATTGGATCACCTAGGCGGACATGTTTATCTTGGGCCTATTCCAGTGGCATTTTATCGTACTATTTCGGATCATCACCCGTTAACGGCCTTACTAGAAACCCACTTCATGTCGTTGATAGACAACAACTTCCTGGGCATCTTTAACGAAGTCGGTACCGGTTCATTTGGCATACCTACAGAAGGGGAATTCCATGGCAAAGATTTTGGTGACCCGCTAAACGGATTACTCACCGGTGCCATCGAAAGATTAAGTGGTTTTAGCAGCGAGTCTTTCCTGGCTGGAACCCTAAAACGTGCAGGGCGATTCCATTTTGTAAGAGACAGTACGCCCCTTGATCGCAGCACGGATACTAAGTTCGAGACTCTCGGGGAATATCCTTTCCATGATGACAACCGCACATTCACAGTAATTCAAGAATGGGTAAGCAATTACCTATCTTTATATTACTCCAGCGACACAGATGTAATTGAAGATACTGAACTGCAAAACTTTTTCTGGGAAGTGGCCAACGAAGGCAAGGTAAACGGTTTCCCCGAGAGTTGCTACAGCTTGGAGGAGATGGTGGACACTATCACACGCCTTATCTACTGGATGTCAGTTAACCATGCCCTGGACAGATTCCCTTCATTCATGAAGCTGGGTGCTCTGGGTTACTACGACAAGAATCTGCCTCGCCCTCGTGGATGGTTTGATGGCCGTAGCGAAAAAGATTGGTTCAATGCCATGCCACCCATCAATGTTGGCTTGGGTTTATTTGTCTTCTCACGTATTTTTGTGGATTTACCCCGTGATTGGCATCGCTCTTTAGGTAAGTATCCACAAGGTCAGTTCATGCACGACCAGCGTGTTTACCAGCACTTGTCCAAGTTCCAAAATGATATGAAATCCCTGGATTCAGAGATTCGACAAACCAACGAAAATCGTCGCTGGTCTTGTGAATTAAGAATGCCTTCTACCCTAACCGTAAGCCCTTGGAACTAATTAACAGGAGTCATAATATGATTAATAATAAAATAAGCAGACGCAGCCTGATTAAATCCAGCGCAACCGCCACCGCTGTTATCGGTGTAGGTATGAGCGTGGGTATGTCGGCCTCGGCTAAAATTGCCGGTACAACTGAAATCAGCGAAGTCAAAAAGGCTCTATCGGGTCTAAATGTACAAGAACAATATGTTTACAACGTATTGGCTAAAAACTTTAAAGCGTCTACTCAGGTTGGGCATAAAGAACTAACGAGTTTTGCACAGGCCTTTGTAACAGCACATGACGGTCACGCTAACCTGTTAGAACAATATTCGGGTATTGACGGTGAATACCAGCTGGTTCGCCAGTTTGTTAAGAGCAGCAGTTAAGCCCTTAACCAGCAACAACATTCATTAGGCATGCCGCAGGCTTAATGACGTCTTACCCGCTAGAGTACTTTATCAATGCTCTAGCGGTTTTTTTTATGGGGGCGCCAATTAGCGGGGAACCAGCTAGTGACCGTTGATTAATTTTAGGTAACACTGCTCGCTTGCAGGTGATCACCCTAAGTGTAATGAATAGAGCATGCAAAACAGGAAGCTATCCTTTAATTTACTACCGAGAGAACTAAAAAAAACAGGAGGGATAACTAAACGGGGATGGTAAATCTTTAAACAAGGAGATAATCTAATTTGTTTTTAAAGGTAGCAGGTTCCCCCCAAGCCCCACACAGGCTAGGGAGTCACATTAATGAATAATTATTGGCGTAATTCTCTACGCAGTATTTTACCTACAGTCGATTTTGGCAGTTCATTCAAGAATAAAACTTTCTTAGGTACCTTGTAGTTGGTCAGTTCTTCCCGACAATGCCTAATCACATCCTCACAGGAGACCTCACCACTTACGGTTATATAGGCGCAGACTCTCTCACCGGTTTTATCATCATCTTGCCCCACCACCGCGGCTTCAAGAATACTGGGGTGTCGAGTCAACACCTCTTCCACCTCATTTGGGTAAACGTTAAAGCCGGATACGATAATCATATCCTTGAGTCTATCCACAATTTTAATAAAACCATCATCCAGAATCTTGCCCACATCACCGGTTTTAAAATAACCGTTAATGATGGCCTGCTTAGTTTCCTCTGGCATGTTCCAGTAGCCCTTCATTACCTGCGGGCCCTTCAGTACAATCTGTCCCTCATCCCCATGGGGCACCGGCTGATCCTGGTCATCCCATATTTGAATATCGGTTTG
Source organism: Bermanella sp. (assembly GCA_029938135.1). GTDB lineage: Bacteria > Pseudomonadota > Gammaproteobacteria > Pseudomonadales > Oceanobacteraceae > Bermanella. The sequence continues at coordinate 4,964 of JAPYOO010000077.1, forward strand.
CAATACCGGCTTGCCCACTGTTCCCACCAGTTCTTTACCCGGTTCATTTAAACACACCACCGAAGCCGTTTCCGACAGGCCGTAACCTTCCGATATTGAACAACCGGTTACCTTCTTCCAAACAGTTACCGCATCCGTGGTGAGCGTTGAACCACCGGAAAGTGTATATTTAAAGTTTGAAAAATCCAGCGCCTTAAATTCAGGTGACATGCACAATCCCACAAACAAAGTATTAATGCCGGAGAAGCCGGTAAATTTAAACGGCTTAATGTCGTTAATGAAAGCCGTCATGTCTCTTGGGTTGGGAATCAATACATTTTGAACACCTCGACTAAACAGGCTCATCATGTTCACCGCGAAAGCGTAGATGTGATATAGGGGTAATGGGCACACAAATATCTCACTGTCGGTTAAGTTATCAGAAAATATATCCATGGTTTGTTGCGCATTACTAATGAGGTTTCTGTGGGTTAATTCAGCCCCCTTGGAGACGCCAGTGGTACCGCCGGTATATTGCAACACACAGGTATCGTCCAACTTGATATTATCTCTTGGCCTTAACGTTAAGCTTGCACCTATTTGTAGAGTTTGAGTTAAGCTAATGAGCTTAGCTGTTTTTTCTATATTGGCTTTTTTCGGCTGGAATAAATCATCTTCTCGGCACAGAATCACTTTTTCAATTTGGGTCGCTTCCACGACTTCATTCAGTTTAGGTAATAGATCTTGCAAGGTAATGATGGCCTTGGCACCCGAGTCTTTAAACTGATGCAACATTTCCTTAGGGGTATACAAGGGGTTAGTGTTCACCACCACCAGCCCCGCCCGCAGGGCCGCATAGGCCGCGATGGGATATTGAATAATATTGGGCAATTGAATCACAATTCGATCACCCGCCTGTAATCCAGATTCTTGCTGTAGCCAACAAGCAAGTGCACGGGACTTAATTTCAATATCGCGATAGCTTAGGGTTTTCCCTTGGCAACTAAAGGCCGGTTTGTCGGCATACATGGCTAGGCTGCCTTCGATGAAATCACCCAGGTTATTAATGCCACTTTCAACTAGCTCACTCATTTTGAATCCTTTTTTATAAAATTTATTTTTACGTCAACAGGCTAATTAACGAATGAAAAACTTGTACACCAGTTTATGCATGGCGGTACCAAAGGGCGGGAACAACAATGAAGCGAAGCTGATGCGACCGCGACTGAATACTGACTTGGCATGGGAGAATGTCTTAAAGCCTTCCTCACCATGGTAACTGCCCATGCCAGAAGCGCCCACGCCACCAAAGGGCAAATCATCGTTCACCACATGAAACGCGGCATCATTAAAACAAACGCCCCCCGCATGGGTTTGCTTTAAAATAGATTTCTGTAGTTTTTTATTGAAACTATAAAGGTACAAGGCCAAAGGACGCGGGCGGTCGTTGATGTACTGCACCACATCATCCATGTCCTTATAGGGAATCACCGGCAAGATAGGGCCAAATATTTCCTGTTGTAACAGCTGCATATCTTCGCTGCAGTTACTCACCAACGTTAACGGCATCTGACGTTTATCAGTATTGCCTTTGTCGTTGGACATCGGCAACACAAGTGCGCCCTTCTCTTTGGCATCCTGCAGCATTCCATTTATTCTTGAATACTGCTGTTGATTGATGATGCCCGTGCAATCTGGATTATTTGTTATGCTGGGGTACATGGATAGGTAACGTCTTTGCAGTTCGGCACAAAATTCTGGCACCCTGGCCTCGGGGCAAAATACATAATCCGGTGCCACACAGGTTTGGCCCGAGTTAAGAGTCTTGCCCAAAATTAGGCGAGTCACTGCGGTTTTCATATCAATATCATTGGCAATGATGGCCGGCGACTTACCGCCTAGCTCCAGGGTCACCGGCACCAAATTTGGCGCCGCCGCTTGCATCACCAACTTTCCTACTTGGGTAGAACCGGTAAAAAACAGATGATCAAATTGTAAGGATGAAAAAGCGCTGGCTATGTCTACTTCTCCAGTCACCACAGCAATTTTGTTTTTTGAAAACTGACAGGCCAGTAAGGATGCCAACAGTGTATTGGTCTTAGGGGTGTATTCCGACATTTTAAGCATAGCCCTATTACCGGCGGCCAGAGCTGCGGTTAGCGGCCCCAAGGATAAAAACAACGGATAATTCCATGGGGCAATAATGCCTATCACTCCTAAAGGCTGATACGAAACCCAGCCCTTGGCGGGTTGAAATAAAATGCCTATGTGTTTTTTCTTGGGCTTCATCCAAGATTTAAGGCGCTTGATGGAATAATTGATACCCATTACTGTGGTTAACAAATCTCCTATGCGGCTGTCGTCTGGGCAACGGTGACTAAAGTCATCACTCATAGTCTCAATAAATGCCTGCTGATTATTCAGCAGAATATTTTTTAAGGCCTTAAGGTCTGAAATACGCTGCGCTAAACTGGGGAAGTTATCTTCCCTAAATGCTTTTTTTTGCGAGTCCAATGTATCTTGCAGCTGTGCTATGGAGGTGATTTCATGGCCGCTGGAAGGTTTATTTTTTACAAAGGCGTTCGCGTTCGCGATGGCATTAGTTAGACTCATGATGGCACCCTGAAAATGTTATCGATTCTTATAATGTTTAATACAATTTAACGTCACTTGCAGGCGCCAGCCTAAGCCGTCACCTAGCCGAAAAATTAGTTAAAGGTAAAACCCTAATAGTAGGATAGATTATTTGAATAGAATTAATGATTTATACGCGCCAATTGATTGTCTTTAAAGGCGGAATGAATTGCACAGAAGAACGCCGAGCCAGAAAAGGGCTCAACTAATATGTATTTACAGTGAATCAGCTGGTAAAGCAGCAATTAATGATTGGCGCGGTACTCACCGGGTGATGTATTGGTCCAGCGTCTAAAGGCGCGATTAAAGTTACTGGTATTAGAGAACCCTACTAGGTAACTAATCTCACTGAGGCTTAAATGTTTTTGATCAAGGTAATCAAGTGTGATTTTTTTGCGGGTAGTTTCCAGAATATCCTTATAGCTCGTACCCAAGGCATTGAGTTTTCGCTGGAAATTGCGCAGACTCAAATTTAAGTCATTGGCAATATCACTTTGTGAGGGGGCACCCATGGACAATGACTGATAAATTTTATTCACAACCGCATGCGTCAGATCATCTTTATTAACCCGACCAATTAAATCATTAAGCAGCTTGTCATGAGCCTGAGAAATTTCGGGGTTACTGCCTAGTAAGGGCCGACTAGCCTGATAGGAGTCAAATACCAGCACACTGGTTTGTGCGTTGTATTCCACTTCACATTGAAAAAAATCGGTTAAATATTGAATACTGTAATTAGGCTTAGGGAAACAAAATTTTACTTTCTTAAGAATTAAATCCGAACCCAACACCTCCCGTGAAAATTGCACCATAGTTGCCAAAAAAGTTTCGGTAACATCGCGAGAAAGAACTTTACGATTAGTATCGTGATAATCAAAAACGTTCAGATCGAATATTAGGTCGGCATCGTCTTCCACCATTTTTAACAGACAGGTATTAGAGACCACACGCTTGAATTGCGCCAGTCGCACCATGGCATCTTTTAAGGTGCCGGATGTCATCATGGCATAACTTAAAGCATGAAACACACCTGGGTGGAACTGTTTAGCCACTTGGATAGAAAAATCCTGTCGGCCATTTTGTTGATTACAATAATCCAATAGTTTATCGAACTTGCCCACTGCAATTCTGGATTCTTGGTCTGATACAAACTGGGATTCAAAACCCGCAACCTGCAAGGCTTTTGTAGTATCTATCTGACAAGCATCCATTGCCTTAGTAAAAGGGATCATCCATCCGCTAAGTGTTGAGAATTGCTCAGTCATGAAAGCACCGCATTATTTTTTTTATTCATACTAATCCTTTTGGATGAAAAGACAACTGGGTTTTATCCTTACCCCCCAAAGCATCTGCGCGAAAAGACAATAGTTTGGCATAGCTAACACCATTTTCTAAGTCTAAATGGGTATCTTAATCTTCACACAACATATCCCTAAAATAAAAAAGAGTAGACCGACATGAAATTAAAATCCTTTAAAATCAAAATGTTAGCCGGTGCGGTTGGGGGCATATTGGCCTTACCTTCTCACGCAGCGGATTTTTATCTAGGCAGCAATCAGGGTATTGCCATACAGGTTAACTCTCAATTGTCGTTAGGGGCAAGTTGGCGCACGGAAGACGCCGACGCTGCAAACATATCGGCCGACAACGGGGGCAGCGGTGCTTCATCCACCACGGATGACGGCAACCTAAACTTTGACCAAGGAGACACGTTTTCGCAAATATTAAAGGGCTCCCACGACGTACAAATTACCGCGGGCAACCTAGGAGCATTCACCCGTTTTAAATACTGGAGCGATGCAGAACTGGAAGATGGTAATCGCGCCCACGGCAACTCGGGCAGTGGTTATGCCGCCAATGAACCCTTAGATGATAGTGGTTTTTCAGACAATGCAAAATTTTCAGGTATCAATCTATTAGACGCCTATGTTTATGGATCGGTTGATGTAGCCGACATGCCTTTAAATGTGCGCTTAGGTCGCCAGGTTATAAGTTGGGGGGAGAGCACCTTTATTCAGGGCGGCATGAACTCCTCTAACCCGTTTGATGTAAGTGCCCTGCGTCGCCCCGGTGCCACTTTAAAAGAAGGCATACTGCCTGTGGGCATGGCTTATTTAAATCTGGGCGCCAGCGAAAACCTCAGCATTGAAGCCTTTTATCAATACGAATGGGCCAAGACTGAAGTTGACGGTTGCGGCACCTTGTTTGCTGCCGATTTTGCAGCCTCCGGTTGTAATTTTGTCACCGTAGGCGGCCTAGGCGGTTACGATGATGCAGGCGCCCTGACAAACGGTTATGCCGCCGAGCGTCAAGGAGACATAGAAGCCAAAGACGGCAGTCAATTTGGCCTATCGGCGCGTTATTTCGCGGAAGCCTTAAACGATACCGAGTTTGGTGTGTACTTCATGAACATCCACTCGCGTGTGCCCATGGTGAACGGAGTACGTAACACTATGCCAGGCACTGTGGCAGGTACTACCGCGATTGCTACCTCACCCGTGGGCGGTGCTTTTGTACCTTCCATTGCAGGCACTGGACTTGAAATAAATAACCCGGGCTACCTCATTGAATTCCCGGAAGACCTTAAATTCTACGGATTAAGTTTCGCCACTAACGCTGGAGGTTTGGCACTGTCTGGGGAAATTTCCTACAAGCCAGATACTCCCATTCAGATCAATGCTAACCACGTGTTATTTGGTGTATTAACAGAAGCTCCAGCCTCTAGTGCAGACCCAGCCGTAGCGGTAGCGCTACCCTTTTCTCAGCGCGTAATCGCTGCAGACGCAGGTGGCATGGTAAAAGGTTACGACCTACTTGATGTGACACAAGTTCAGGTAACTGCGCTGCAATTTGTTGAGCAAGTACTGGGTGCATCTCGCATGACCGTTATTGCCGAAGTGGGCATGACTTTAGTCGATGGCGCTGAAGACTCTGATTTTGTATATGGCCGCGACCCGGTATTTGATCTGGGTGTGGCCAGCGACGGCGGTTATGTAACCGACACCGCATGGGGTTACCGCGCACTGATGGCGCTTGATTATTCAGACGTATATGCCGGCGTAAACCTTAAGCCCACTATGACCTTTAGCCACGACGTTGAGGGTTACTCCCCCACCCCGGCACAGCAATTTTCTGAAGGACGCCAGTCATTGGCGGTCGCTGTAGAAGCCACTTATAAACATACCTATTCGGCTAGCTTAGCTTACAAGATGTTTGACGGCGGTGATTACAATGCCAGCTCCGACAAGGATTTTGTTTCTCTAAGTGTTGGCTTCAGCTACTAGCCCAACCAAAATAAAATTAGGAATTTACAATGAAAAGAGTAATGAAAAATATTATGAAAACATCATTCACCACAGCCGGCCTATTGGCGGCTTCGTTACTGGCTAATCCGGTGTACGCAAAAGTGTCTGCCACCGAAGCGGCACAGTTGGGTGAAACTTTAACCCCCATGGGGGCTATCAAAGCTGGAAATACGGCTGGCACCATTCCAGCCTGGTCCGGTGGTTTAACGGCCGATAATACCCAACCTAGTAAAGACAGCGGTCGCCCTGACAATATTTACAAGGATGATATTCCCCTGTTTGAAATTACCAATCAAAATATTGAACAGTACAAAGACAACCTTAGCGCCGGACAAATCGCCATGTTTAAAAAACATAGCGATTACAAGATGCCTGTGTACCAGACTCGTCGAAGCGGAGCATACCCCAGTAATCTTTACCCGGTGATTAAGAAAAATGCCACCACCGCCAACTTGATACAGGGCGGTGACGGCTTGGAAAACTTTAAAGTGGCCATTCCGTTCCCTATTCCCCAGAGTGGTGTAGAGGTTATTTGGAACCACATTACCCGCTACCGTGGTGGCTCGGGCGAGCGTATTGGCAGCGTAATGCCGGTGCAAAGTGACGGTTCATTCGTGACAGTGAAGATATCCGACCGTCTGGTTTTCCCCGATTACCTAAGCGGTGGTCGTGATGAAAAGAAAGACGACAATGTATTGTTTTATTACCTGCAAAAAATTACCGCGCCAGCTCGTTTAACCGGTACCTCTTTGCTGATTCATGAAACCATCGACCAGGTAAAAGAAGCGCGCCGTGCTTGGGTGTATAACTCTGGCCAACGTCGTGTACGTCGCGCTCCTAACGTGGCCTATGATGGACCAGGTGCAGGCACCGACGGTTTACGAACCACTGACAACTACGATATGTACAACGGTTCTCCTGATCGTTACAACTGGAAGCTAGTAGGCAAAAAAGAAGTTTACATTCCTTACAATGCTTATAAGTTGCTAGACACCAATACCAAGTATGCATCCATGGTTCAAGCCGGACACCTTAACCCAGATTTTTTAAGGTATGAACTGCACCGTGTATGGCAGGTGGAAGCCACTCTTAAGGAAGGCGCACGTCACGTCTATGCCAAGCGTACCTTTTTTATAGATGAAGATACTTGGGCAGCTTCGGTGATTGATCAATACGATTCTCGTGGCGAGCTTTGGAAATTATCAGAGGGACACGCCATTCAGTTTTACGACGTGAACACCCCTTGGATGGCCGCCGAAACCATTCATGATATTAACTCCGGTCGTTACCTTGTCACTGGTTTGAGCAATGAAGAGCCTAAATTCATGGTGTGGGGTGGTAAAGCATCACGTCGTGAATTTACCTCGGCTGCGCTACGTAGAATGGGGCGTTAGCTAAAAAATAATTTTTTGTGTGCTTTGGCCGAACTCTAAGGGTTCGGCCTTTTTTTGTTTTTAAACTGCGGCTAATGAATTGTAGGAGGGCACCCCGTGCCCGACAAATCGCTCACGGGGTGAGCTCGTACCGGTTTTATCTTCCATCCATTGTTAGGCCTCGTATGTGGCGTTGCAGTCACAAGCTGAGCTATGTGCATTTACCTATATTGATTTGCACTCGACATTCGCCAGTGCCAATGGCCAACTTAAAACACACTTAAGTAATGATGGCATACACCTGCTGGACGCTGGGTATAACTTATGGCGAAGAAAAATAGTTAGTTTTGTGAAGGAACAAACTCTTATAGATTCAAGTTGTGAAATTGACTCTCTGAAAACCAACAATACTTTCACTCAGGAAAAGGATTGGCCAATTACTCCAATATGGGCCTGCTCTTGTAGGCGATAACCAAGGTTAATAATTTTTTAGCATTTTACTCATGGACAACATGTTTCGATAAACCATAAAGTATGCAGTTTGAGACTTTGAATCCACTAGGTGTTTTTTAATAAAATTAAATTTGCTGTCAATTTTTCGTAATAATCCGGGTTCTATAACAGTGGAGTTGCTCGCTAACAGAAACTGAATATCTTGATTAATGATATCTGCCACCTCAATGGGATTAAATTTTCTATGGTGCTCTGTCATATCTGTGATTCCATAATCTGAACTCACTAAATCCAGCGCACGTGCGGCCAGCATAGTGGATAATACCTTTATACGTGTGATGGCACTTAATACAGAACGACTATCTGAACTAGAATTATTTTTGTACTGCAAATACACACTAGTAAGATAGTTTCGATACTCAATGCGAATGGCACCAGAAAAATATACCGCCTCTCTTTGGTTGTACCTAAATGTAAGATCATGTTTTAAAGTTCGCCAGGTATTTGATAATTCAGCATGTTCGCTCTTGTTCATGCCCCCCATGGAGACATCGGCAGACATCTGGTATTGATTAAATTGCTGCAGATACTCTTCGTCACCATTAGACAGCATATGCATATAAAATGCCGACATGCCTTGTGATGCAGACATTAAATGTTGTTCCATGGGTGCCAGAGCCCATGAAGAAACAGTGCATATATTTAACAGTAAAAATAGAGAAATTGTTTTCATGTTTGGTCGCCGAGTTTGGTCTTATTTTAATTGATACTATACATGAGTCACTGAATAGGCTCTTATCATAATGTGCCAATGCAGTGTCGAAACACGTGCATGAATAATGATAGATAACACTCAGTGAGGATGGCTACGGTAATAACAAGATGAATAACTGGGTTACAAGGAAGTGTTGAGAAAAATTTAGCTGACAAACAAAAGAATAAAACCCGTGCATTTCTGATGAACCACTAATAAGTGGGTAATATAGAAATGAAAGGGCTTTTAAAAAGTAGTTAGTGCGCTTGTAAGATCATATGGGCCGCCTTTTCGGCAATCATGATGTAGGGGCATTGCTACTACCACCCACAAGTTTAGGCATGATGGTCGCATTCACGACCCTCAAACCTTGTAAACCATAAACCTTAAGCTCGTTATCCACCACCGCTAGGGCATCATGTTAGTATCGGTACTGCGGTCATAATAATTTTTGATATTACGCAGATTAAGCTGACAAACCGTTACTTTGTCGGTAACTACTGGGAACCTTACCGGTCCAGCGTTTAAAGGCACGCCTAAAATTGCTCGCATCGGAAAATCCCACTAGTTGCGCAATATCGTCCAGCGCCATATTCGACTTTTGCAAGTACTCTATGGCCAACTGCTCTCTTACGCTGTCAAATATTTTTTGAAAGCTGGTATCACTGCTTTTTAACTGTCGGCGCAAATTACGTGGGTGAATATTCATCTTTTTGGCCACGCTTTCTTCATTGGGAAAGGTGCCAGGAGAGTTCATTAAAATAGAACGCACCTGTTGTAAAATATCATCGGACACATGATGCTGTGTAATATATTGTTCACACAAGGCATTGGCCACTTTCTGGGCCACTACGTTTCCTTGCAAAGTTGGAATATCTAACACTTTTTGTGGGTAACTTATTTTATTTTCACTGGCATTGAAATACAGCGGGCAATGAAATGCGTCTTTATACAAATGACTATAGGCCGGTTCAGGGTAACTAAAATACATAGCCTGAGGGTGAATATCTTTGCCGGCTAATAGCTGAAAACTGCGTTGAATGGCGCTAAATATTTCTTCCACCAAAAAAATAATTTCATCGCCCACCACACAGGGTGAAGTCAATATTATATGGCTTTCACTTTGGCTATGCTCTAACAACATATCCATTAAATTAGGTGATGCTTTTTGGTATTTAATGGCTATTTGAGCGGCCAGCTTCATAGTGGGCGCACAACTCATGGCGTAACCCATTAACCCATAGCTGCTGGTATTTTCGCAGGCACCAATGTGCAAACCCAAACCTTGTACATCGCTTAATTGAAGGGCGTTTTTAATGAGCCTAATGGACTGCGAAAAAGAGACCAATCCTTGATCATTAAAAACATCTTCATCACTTAGACCAGTATTGCTTAACAGCGCCTCGCGGTTAACCCCAAGTTTGGCCATTTCATCCACAATATGAGCCACCTTATGGCTAGTGGTGAAATAGTGATTTTGTCTGTTAATTGGCAATATATCCGTCTTCATCTTGGTGCTTTCAATTTAATAGGCGGGCTTATTTATACCGTTTAGTCTGAGGGCAAGCAATCACTTTAGCGAGTTTCCCTGTGGCAACTGTCCAGAATTGACCCCCATTCTTAGCCCCTATGACCTCCTAATACCGACGCCAATTACGTACTATTTAGTCAGTGACACACTCTAAAAATAAAAAAGGTGACTCATGCACGGCTACTTGAACATTGCAAAGCAATACCAGCTCACAAAGGGGGCTGATGAAAAACTGGGCTTATTTCAATGGCAACGCAGAATGGGCATACACTTGGCTTTTCACCGCGACCCCATGAATATTTTTTTACACACTGTGTTTCCGGTATTTAATGCGCTGGGCGTTTTACTGATGTGTTACCCGCTGTTCATTGATATTCCCATGCTCAGTGAGGCGCCTGTATCGGTGGCACTGGGGGTGTTGTTCGTGAGCTTTTTACTCTATGCGCTAGTGGACATTTTAGCGTCGGTGTTAGTGTGCCTGCCAGTATTACTCTTGTACCCTTTGTGCCAGTGGAGCTATGAGGCCATGGGGCAATCTGTTTGGGCCATGGAAGTGTTAGGGCTGGCAATATTTATGCTGGCCTTGTGGATACAAGTGGGCATTGGCCACAAGATTTGTGAAAAAGGTTTAGGGGATGAAGTAGAAAATATCAAAGAGATGTTTGAAAGTAAAAACCCTATGCATTTTATTATTTTACCGGTTTATACCGTTCTGGATTTACTTTTTATGGTGGGCTATCGAAGACAGCAATCGACGCGTGTATGGAAAATAATGAATGAATTACGCCCCAAACTTGTTAAAGAGTTAGATGAAGAAATGGCGCTAAAAGCCAGCTAATTCATATAAGTAACAATATAAGTGCCTACAACAAGTTAAGGAAGAATAATGAAAAATACCCAGACACTATTCAGCCCTATTACCATTGGCAAACTCACACTGAACGGGCGCGTAATTAAATCGGCCATGGTGGAAACCCTGTGCAGCAAAGAGGGTTTTGTCACCGCCGGTTTAATTGAGCACTATCAACAAATCGCCCGTGGCGGCACACCATTAATCATTACTGGCGCGGCAAATTACAATAGTTACGGGCGCGGTGTTCCCCACCAGTTAAGTGTGGATAACGACGATAAAATTGAGGGTTTAAGCAAACTGACTCAGGCAGTGCATGAACTGGGCGGGAAGATATTCGCGCAAATTTATCACACCTCACGTCAGGCCTTGCCTGCGCCCGTAGGCCGCACTGATGCAGTGGCGCCTTCAGCGGTGTACGAGCCATCGTTGGGGGTTTCACCGCGGGCCCTCACATTAACTGAAATCAAACAAAATATTCTTGAATTTGCCCAAGCTGCTAAGCGTTGCCAACTGGCAGGCTTTGATGGCGTACAAATTCATGCGGCCCACGGTTATTTAATTAGCGGCTTTTTAACGCCCCATACTAACCGCCGTAAAGATCAATATGGTGGCTCTTTTGACAATAGAATTCGATTTTTATTAGAGATTTACCAAGCGGTGCGTAAAGAAGTGGGCGCTGATTTTCCGTTAATATTAAAACTTAACGGCAGCGACGATTTACTTTTTAGAAAGGGTTTACGCACCTCAGAGCTAGTGAAAATAGCACTGCGGCTAGAGCAAGTGGGCATAGACGGTATTGAAATTACCGCCGGCCATTATGAATCGGGCACTACATTTTCACGGGGCCGCTGGAGCGGGTTTACTAAAACCATGCTTAAACACGGACTGGGCCCAAGCTTAGCGCCTTTTCGCCGCATAGGTATGGGGTTGTTTGCGCCGTTAGTGGATTGCTACTTCAATAAAATATCTAAATTTAGTGTGGGTTTTAATTTAAATTACGCTAAAGAATTCACTAAGGTTTTGTCTATTCCCGTTATTTGTGTGGGTGGTTTAAATACCAAACAAGCCATGCAACAGGCTTTAGATAATGGTGATTGTGACATAGTGGCGGTGGCCCGCGGTTTTATTGCCGACCCTTATTTATATCGCAACATGCAACAGAATATGGCTGGCCCACAATGCACCTATTGCAATAAGTGTTTTGCACGCCCAGGTGTTCAGCCCCTAAATTGTTACGATCCAAAAGTTGCCGCGCAGCGAACGGCCATGCTGAAACAACCTTTATTTATACAAAAAAGTGATGCCTCATGATTCAGGTATAAACAATCATGCGCTTACTTTTATTATCAATAAATTTATCTTAGGTAAACCCGTGCAAGACATTCAACTTAATAGCCCCATAACGCTAAAAAATGGCCGCCAAATAAAGAACCGTTTATTCAAGTCGGCCATGAGTG
>JAPYOO010000355.1 GCA_029938135.1 Bermanella sp.
TTAACCCACCACCATTTGGTTACGACCATTATGCTTGGCCACATACAGTGCTTCGTCACATCGCAGTAAAATACCCTCAAGGGTATCGCCTTGTTGAAAATCTGATAATCCTAAGCTTACGGTAATATGAATGTCTGACTCAGGCGGGCTATCCCCTATTACCAAATCACTCACGCATTGGCGAATTCGCTCACAGACCTCACGGGCATCTAATACACTGGTATGGGGCAGTGAAATTAAAAATTCTTCTCCGCCCCAACGATAAATCCGGTCTCCGGGCCTTAATAACTTAGTTAAAGCTGCCCCTAATGCACACAACACAGCATCTCCCATCGGGTGGCCGTAGGTGTCGTTAATGCGTTTAAAGTGGTCTATATCTAGCAGTGTTAATGATAACGGTTGATCATCGATTCTAAAGCGCCGTATGTAAGCGTTAATTTCACTCTCGCCCGCACGGCGATTAGCCAAACCGGTAAGATCATCAGTATGGGCCAGTTTTTCCATTTTGCGGGACGTGGCTTGCAACACTTGGTTTTCTTTATTCAGTGTGTGGCTGCGTTGCTGCAAACGACTTTTAAATTTAACCCAGCGGTCTTTATTTTTACGGCGCAATACCACATTGATAAACACTAAAATTGCCACCACCAGCAACATAGACACTAGGCCTTTATCACCCTTTAGCCATTTTTGTATTTTTTCAGGCAATCCTTCAGGGCGGTTAATCACCACACTATTATCAGGGATAGCCTGTAAATCTATGTCAAAACGACGCATTTGTGCGTAATCAAATTGAGGGGTGTATTGGGCTTTTTCTTGAATGGGCAATAGTGCGATAGGTTCGCCCGACAATACCTTTAAGGCAATTTTTGCGGTTTGAAAACCATGCTGATACGGGTTATTCATCATTCCCCCCACTACCCCATAATTAAGCAAAATCTCCCCCCACATACCATAAATGGGGGCCGAACTGCGCTCACTTAAAATAGGCAGCTGATTATTAAACGAAAAGTATTGGCCATTTTTATCTTGATGTATGGCCAGCATTAACAAGGCCGTATTGGCGGGCAGCTTTGCCACCCGCTGATATAACTCTTCCAGCGTAAAGTCATCCCAAATACTTAAATTAACGTGCTGATGCTGCTTAACCCAGCGGGACTTTATGTGTTTGGCCCGCTGCACCATGCGCAAGCCTAAACCGGTAGTGTCGCCCAACATAACAATGCGCTGAGTATTGGGCTGAACGGACATAATAAGATCTAAATTGCCCTCGATCTCCATGCCCTCTTTAATGCCGGTAAAGTTGGTTTTACCGTTCAGTGTATTGGGGTTAAAGACATTCACCCCGCAAAACACCACTGGCACCCCAGGAAACAGGCGTTCACCCTGTTCCTGCATAAAATAATAGGCATGGTCATCACTGGTAATAATAATGTCGGGTTGTTGATGCTGGTATTTACGCTGCAATAACGCAATGAAGGCTTGCCCAATGCTTGGGTCTATTTGGTAACGGCGTTCATCCATGAACTCTATGTGCAGGTTTTCAGTTTGAATATGCTGGTCCAACGCCTCTTGCACACCCTGAGTGAGTTTTTGAGTCCAGACATATTGTGGATGGTATGAGTGTAACAACAGTACAGTTTGGCTTTTTTCTGCGTTAACCCAGCTACTAAAAAAGCCCAGAAAAAACAGCAACAGCCATGACTTGGCGAACATATGGGCTGGCCCCGACACAACAATTCAACATACGTTTTCTGAGTATAGGCCAGAGCCGTTAAATATACAGTGGCCCCCGCTGGCGCTACACGGTGCTGCTTTTTAACTGGCCATAGGCCGATTTTACACACTGGATAAACCACTGGTGAGCGGGGTCTTTATCCAGTGCGCGGGTCCACATCATGTAGATGGGCACCAACGGCACATCCATGGGAAATGCAAACACCTTAAAGTTTAGTCGTTGCGCATACTGCGTGGCTAGGGATTTTGGAATGGTGGCAATAAAATCACTGCCCGCCACCGCCACCAATAAACTGCTGTATTGCGTTACTTGCAGGCCTACTTTTCTTTTTTTGCCCAACTTGTTGCCCAAAATTTTATCCAATGGCAATACCCGATTACGCTCGGGCAATACCACATGCACGGCGTTAAAAAACTGTTCGCGGCTTACGGTCTCTTGGGTTAATTCAGGGTGGTCTTGGCGGGCAATCACCACCAGTTCATCTTCGGTGAGCAGCTCTTTAATGATTCTGTCGTCGTCAATGGGAAAGGCATCCAGCAATAGGTCGGTTTCGCTTTGAATTAAATGCTGCGGCGAGTAATCGCCAATGGGCGTCACTTTCATGGTGATGCCCTGGCTGTGCTGCTGAATGCCGCTCATGAGTGTGGGCAAAATAACAAATTCAAAAAAATCGCCGCTCATAACCCTAAAACACTGCTTGCTGTGCGCGGGGTTAAACTGCGACTTGGGGGCTAGGCTGTGCCGCAGTTGTTCTAAGCCCTGATGTAGCTCTTCATACAAAGCTTGCGCTCTGGGAGTGGGCACCACCCCCTTGCTGGTACGGGTGAATAATGGATCATTAAGGGTGGCCCGCAGCCGTTGCACTGCGGCACTCAGCGCCGGTTGGCTCATGGCTAGGCGCTCGGCGGCACGGGAAAACTGGCCGGTTTCCATGATGGCTTCAAATATGGGCAACAGGTTAAGATCCACGGATCGTAAGTTCAGCTTCATGGAAGTTACTTATAAGTAATATTGAATAACAATATAAACCATCCCCTTATAACCTGACACCTCTAATAATAAGTGAGGTGGTTATGGAAACTCTATTGGCGGCGGTCGTGATGATTTTTATCGTCTTCGCGGCATTATGGGAAATAGTAAGCGGGCGCAATAAAGACGGGCACAAGACCGCAAAAGACTGGCAGATAGCCATGTTGTCGGCGGTAATGATGTTTGTGGTGCAGCGCCCCCTGTTAATTTTAATCAT
>JAPYOO010000356.1 GCA_029938135.1 Bermanella sp.
TAAAAACTGGGGGTTTTACCCACCCACTTTTTAAAGGCATGCCTAAAGTTGGTGACATCGCTAAAACCAATTAAATTTGATATATCCTCAATGCTTATTTGGGTACGCGTAAGGTACTCAATAGACAGTTGGCATCGCACTTTATTTAATACTTTTTGGTACGAGGTGCCTAGGTTAGACAGCTGGCGACGCAGGGTGCGCGAACTAATATTAAAGGCGCTGGCGAGCATTTCAATGTCTGGGTAATCGCCAGCGCAACTCACTAAAATTTGCTGAATATCGTTTACCATGGAATCTTTTTGCTTAAGCGTGCCTAACAGCTCATTACAGTAGGGCAGGTATTGGGTGTCGCTGGCATGGTTGCCATCTTTTATGCGACGTCCTAAATCTTTTGTATACAAGCTATAACCATTAGAGTCGGCATTAAACTCCACTTGGCAGCCATATAGACTTTCGTATAAATCACGGTTTTTTTCGTCGTCAAAGGTAAAGGCCACCGACGCGTAATTTAAATCGTCTCCAAAAATGCTACGTGCGATATGAATGCGTGCACTTAAGCCTAGAGCCACAAAAAAAGACAGGGTTTCTTGATCTAAATTTTGAACATTATAAAATTTACACACAAACAAAGGTCCTTGAATCTGGGCCTCACGTTTAAGCAAATTACCAATTAAAGAGTTATATTTGTCGGCCAGCTCTAACGCTTGCTGCACTGTTTGACTAGAGGCCACCGCATAACCAAACACGCCTAAATCATTCACTTTATAGGTACTACCAATTTGCGCACCCGCCACGGGGCCTAAGTGATTAGAGCAGTGTTTTAGGGCCCCTAAAACCTTAAACGCCGGTAAAAAAGCTTCTTCAAGTTGTGCTTTATCAAGGTCTACGTGTGCCAATAGATCTTTGCTGTTATGAAAGGGCGACTGATCTAAATAACGCACAATATTGCGCAATTCAAAAGAGGCATAGGGCTGATCGCCTAAGACAGACAGGCTAAAACCTGGGTCTGCGTCAAATTGTACTACTGTGTTCACAACTTCACCTTCCACGTTTCGCATACTGCTGCGTACTCGTCTGTGGTATTTATTATTTTAGTATAGGCCGGAATACACATTTTAATGGATGAATGTCCCTTGGCAATGCTTTCTAGGTCCATAGTGCTAACTGTGCACATTGTTGGCCTACTTCCACATCTTTTGGCGCACTGTGTACAATGGTCGGTGTTTTGCTAATAGCTTGGTATAATCACTTCAGTTCAAGTTAGGTGTGCATATAACCGTGAGTTATCAAGACAGATTTTCAGGTCTAGCCCGTTTATACGGTCAAGAGGCTTTAGATAAGTTCAAAACGGCCAAAGTAGCGGTGGTCGGTATTGGTGGTGTGGGCTCTTGGGTCGCTGAAGCACTGGCCCGAAGTGGCTTTGAGAACCTGTGGTTAATTGATATGGACGACATTTGTGTCACCAATACCAATCGGCAGATTCACGCACTCACCAGTAGTGTGGGGGATTTAAAGGTAGAAACCATGGCCGAGCGCCTGCGGTTAATCAATCCCGAGATACAGGTCACGGCGGTGATGGATTTTATCACTATGGGCAATATTACCGAGCACTTGCAGGATATGGAGTTTGTGGTGGATGCCATCGACTCGGTGAAAATTAAGGCCGCCATTGTGGCGTGGTGTAATCGCCGCAAAACGCCCATGGTGATGATCGGTGCGGCGGGCGGCCAAGTAGATCCCACACGTATTACGGTGGGGGATTTAAATAAAACCTATAACGACCCTTTAGCCAGAAAAGTACGCAGTATCATGCGTCGTGAATATGGTTTTTCCCGTAATGAAAAACGTAACTATGGTATTCCCTGTGTGTATTCCACCGAACAGCTTAACTATCCACAGCCCGACGGCTCGGTATGTCAGCAAAAGCAATTTGTGGATGGTACCGTAAAACTAGACTGCTCAGGGGGCATTGGGGCATCTACTATGGTTACCGCCTCATTTGGTATGGTCGCCGCGGCACAGGTAGCGCAAAAAATGGCCAAACAGGCTAAAAAAGAAGCGGTTAATAAGGCCAGTGATAGCTAATGGCCTTGCTGTATTCTAAACAGACAGCCGATTGCCTTTATGAGGTACGCAGCGCTGGCGCATCGTTGCGCTTGTATTCTAACGGGGTTTTACACAGCCAATATAATAAAAATACGCCTATAAATGGCGCCATTTGGGATCTTTTATTGTTGCCGGGATTTTTTGCCCCCAGTTTACCTAAGCGCATATTAGTGTTGGGTTTGGGGGGCGGCACCATTGTGCATTTGCTTAGGCGGTTTTTCCCAGAAAGTCATATAACGTGTGTGGAATTGGATAGCGAACATATCACTATCGCGAAGCAGTTTTTTTTAATCCCAACTGAAAACGTCAATATAGTGCACGCAGACGCCTATGCTTTTTTAAAAGACGCCGCTCACAAAAAGATAGGGGAAAAACAAAGGTTTGATTGGATTATTGATGATGTTTTTCAACATGGCACAGGGGAACCTGAGCGTATAGAGGCGGTTAGTGGGCTAGCCGAGACGTATTTGAGTTGTTTGCAAAAAAATGGACTACTAAGCATTAATGTTATCGGTAGTAAGCAAAAGAAACAGCTGAAAGAGTTGGTGCCGTTTTTTGTCAGTGCTTATCAGTTTAATCATCCATTATATGAAAATAGTATTGTGTCATTAAATCGGTTTGATGCCAGCACTGCGCAATTTAGAGTAAATCTAAAACAGCATAAGGTGTTAGATCAAACGTATAAAACCTGTAAGTTAAACTATCGCTTACGAAGGTTTTAGCCATATTTTGAACAAAAAAAATGGGCCAAAGGCCCGTTCTTTTAAAATTGAACACAGATGTTAAGGTTAAATAACTTCCAGTTCCAATTTACGCTTCATTAGGTCAACCAACTTCACTTTTACTTTCACCGCTTGATCCAACTGG
>JAPYOO010000078.1 GCA_029938135.1 Bermanella sp.
CGTCGCCTGACCACGTATTATAATACGCCGTCGTGTGACACAGAATAAACTGTTAGGGTGCCGGTTTAAGTGGCGAAGGCCTAATATCTACAATCAACAAACCAATATGAAAGGTAAGAAATGAAAAGTATATTTGTAATTGTTTTAGCTGTATTGCTAACTGCATGTGGCTCCAGACAAATAAAACCTTCCGAAATAGAAGTAAATACCCCTCACCAAAACTTGGAGGAAATTGAATTTGTCGTATTACTCGCATCATCTAGCCATGATCCAAAAAAGTTTAAAGAATTTGCGCATGAAGTTGTTAAATCACAGGGGTTCTCGAATGTATTAAATCACACAGAGTATGCTCGACTAATAATTGAAAAAGGCCTTGAGGATAAAATTGAAGCGAAATACGACTTAATATCTCTGCATAAAGCTTACAAAGAACTGGGGGAGTTTCTAGTAATTCAATTAAGTTCCAATTACCTTGGTGGTTCTTGGCATAATATATATCTAAAAGTAACTGATGCTAAAAGTAGTGAAACTCTGCTAAACGCAGGTAAAGAAGGTCAAGCTTGGAGTAGCAAGAAAGCCGAATTTGTTGATCCAATGGTAACCCTATTTAAGGAATGGAAAAATAGTTCAGTCGAATCTCAACCCTAACAAAGCCAGCCAGAGGGACGCATTCTGCGCCCCTGCTGGCGGCGTTAGGCAATCATATGGGTATATGTAATACGGTTGAAAGTTTTTCTAAGGCTCTTATGCAGACAGTACTGGTCGAAGATGCTCGCCATAAGTTGCAGTTAGAAATATTAAAATTAATGCCGCTCTACTTAAATATTAAAGACTTATCTCTATGGGAGAGTGCATTTACAGATACTCTGGAAGATGATGAGGATGAATCAACTATTGGTAAAATAACCTACGCCATCTTCGATTTTGGACGTTGTAATATGTATTGTGCCTACTCAGAAGATAATGCTATTCGAGAGTTCGCCGCTCTCATAGCGTTTGTAGTGCAGCAGTCGGTAGCCATCAAAATAGATAAACCAGATCTGAGTTGCTGGTAATAAATGAGATCTACATGCCTAACAAGCGCAGGCTGTCGGACAAAATGGCGCGTCATCCGTTTTGCAAAAGGCCGCAAAGCGACCGTCACACAATTTTCCCGCAGCTGCGGGCGTTATATTTTCGAAGGGTATCTCGATGACCTTTAAAACTGATAAAGCTGCAATTTGCTGGGATATGGACCCTAGTGAAGCCTTTTTAGTTGGAACTAAAGAGGAGTTGAAGAAACTCGCAGAGGATATATTACTTGCTCTAGACAGTGATACGGTAGATGGAACTATTGGAGATACACAGCTCAAATTTTCATCTTCTGATAGTTCATTAACTGAGAGTGGACTGGACATTGTAATTAATAAAATCGCAATCGTTAAAGATGATAAGGACACATCTAAGGTTATTAATAGCCTTAGAGAGTTAAACGGAATGTTACCTCTTGCGGATGACTAAATTCCACAAAAAATATAATAAACTGTTAACTGTACTATGAGAATTATGTTACATATCGGAATCAGTGTACTAGCAACAGTGGCCTTATATATTCTATATTCATCAGGCAATGAGATAGCATCATATTTTGGTTATTCTCAAAGAGGTGGTGTTGGCTGGGGCATTAGTGTGTTCTATGCATCATTCTTTATGCTTCCATCTGCATTTATTTCTATGTTGCTCTTAAATAAACTAAAAATTTCCAGCATAGTAGCTGCCGCTATTGGTTTCCTTATTTTTGTCTCTTTAAGTACATTGCTTGTAGGTAATCAATTTAGTGGTAATTGGTCACATCCTTACCGTTACATTTATTTTCAATTCTGTGCGCTGTTAGTGTTTGCCTCATTAGTAGTCGCACAGTTAACAAGTAAAGGCATTGGACGCGATAAAGCCGCGCCCATGCTTTAAGCGTTAAGTGTATACTAGTTAATCTAAATAATTTGAGGTAGAAGGAATGGCGTTCGTTTGGTGTGTTACGTTACTGATTATTGCTTACTATTTTTTAAAGTTCACCCTAAAAATACTAGCAAAGGTATTTCGTGAAATTTATAAAATTATATTAGTAAATGTTGAAAGTAAAAGGCGCAATAATTTGTCGAAGGATATAAAATCCAAAGATATAACTTTGAGACTTGTCGCAGAAAAAGTATTAGATCTAGACAAGTCAGCTGATTCATGGGGAATAATTTTAGATTATCCAAGAGCCTTTCTTTTTTCGGGTAGCGATGAGCCCAAATTTACTTGGAATTGGACGGGTGAAAAATATAATTTTCCAAAAGTAAACGAAGAACATTCTAATAAAGAAGTCTATTTAAAGTTTATGGAAAAGACTGTTCGAGTAAATTATGTATATGACCGATCAGATGGTGTTAGGGGGATGCTAGCACTTTCTGAATTAGTGGGTGATCTATACGAAATTAGATATTGCGTAGATTCATGGCATAGCAGTGATCTTGCTTATATAGCACTACCCATTAAAGACTGGAAGGAACTTGAAACTAAGTTTGACTCGACGGGTTTAAGTTACAGATTCATGCCTTTACCAACAATATACGAAGAGTTTGAATCAAATGCATTTACAGAAGAAAATTCGAGGAATTACAAATAGAATGCCTAACAAGGCCAGCCAGAGGGGCGCATTCTGCGCCACTGCTGGCGGGCGTTGAAAAACCCCAGAATAGTCATAGCAAACTTGGTATGTCCACTAAATAATCCGTCCCTCCCATATCAACCCCTTTCTGACTCAACAACGTAGAAACCTGCCCACGATGATGTGTTTGGTGATTAAAAAGATGTGAAACCAGCTCTCCAAAGTCGCGGGTAGCCCCTTCGCCTTTCGAGTTATGATAAGTGAGGTCTAATGTAAAATCTTGCTCGCTAGTGTCTGTGGTTAACCATGCCTGAATAGCCGCGTCTAAGTACTTACGAATTTTGTGCAATTCAGAAAAGTCTTCAAATAAAATTTGATTTAACGCGTTGGGTTTAGGAAAGGCTTGTAGGGCTGTTTGTAAACTAGCGAATTGTTTTGAATCATCCCTGTGTAATAAAGAGAAGCGATTTAACCAAAACAAATCCCCCACCATAATATGGTTAAGTGTGCCCAGAATAGATTTAAAAAAGGCACCCATGTCGCAAGCGAGGTCTTCGGCTGAAAGCTGACTGGCGGCTTCATACACTTGTGCGTTCATACGCAGGTTGTATTGGGCCATTAATTGGAAGTGATGCAGAGCGTTCACTCAGCCATCCTTACTGTGTGAATTAGAAAGGCTGAATACTAATAATATTTTGTGTTATATGCAATGTCTAAGAATTAAGTAAAAACACTCTGTATTACTTACCCAACCAATTCACCAAATACGGCAAAATAAACGCGGTAGTAAATGTGGCCATGGCCATGGCCAACCCAGAAAATGCACCCATCTCGGGGCTTACTTGAAACGCACGGGCGGTGCCTATGCCGTGGGCGGTTATGCCCATGGCGATGCCTTTAATGCTGTCATCTTTAATGTTTATTAAACTTAAAATTTTAGTACCAAAGATGGCGCCCAGTATGCCCGTCACTACTACCAATACGGCGGTGAGTGACGGCAATCCACCAATTTGTTCAGATATGGCCATGGCCACCGGTGCGGTTACCGATTTAGGCGCCAGCGATAATTGTGTCTCTATGCTAGCCCCTAAAAATTGAGCAATGGTAATAGAGCTAATAGCCGCCACGCATACGCCACTTATTAACGTTATTGAAATAGGCAGCCACATTTTTTTAATTTTAGATAATTGCTGATACATGGGTATAGCTAATGCAACAGTGGCGGGCCCCAATAAAAAATGCACGTACTGGCCGCCCTTAAAATAATCTTGGTAAGGGGTGTCAGTTAATACTAAAAACGTAATCAACATGCCGGCCGCTATTACAACGGGATGCAGCAGTGGGTTGTTATTACATTTTTGATACAAATTTTGTGCAGCTACATAGGCCATTAAGGTAATGGTTAACCCGGCCAAAGGTGAGGCTGACAGATAAATCCAAATAGAATTTAAATCGCTATTATCCATTTAGGCTCTCCTTTTTCGCCATTAACTTTGCCATAGCTAGCATCATTAAGGCGCTGAATATTAATGTAACAACGGTACTTAATAGCAAGGCAATACCGATGGAAACCCATTCGTTCATAATTCGATCAAAATGCACCATCATGCCCACGCCCGCAGGTATAAACAGTAAAGATAAATGGCTTAACAACGTAGTAGATGCGCCTTCTAATGATTTAGACGCAGAGCCTTTTATGAGCAAAGTAATAAACAGCATAATCATGCCCAGTACCGGGCCTGGCACAGGAATGCCTAACCAGCGTACGCTGATCTCGCCCATTAATTGATAAAACAAAAGAATGGTTAAGCCATTAACAAAGTTCATGGTGAGTCCAAAATTTAGTGTTAATTATTTACTTAACGTTCATAAAAACAACACATATAAAATCGAGCTGTTTAATAAATTATGTAATTAGATTAATGACGTTTTGTTTGCCATTGCACATGCAAGTGGCTAAAAAGTAGTAATAACTGAATGTAGCCTAGTAACGTTAGAATGCGGCTAATATGTGGCTAGGTGATCAATAAGAGGTTATTGCGCCTTGGCTGGCGTATCTACAGGACAGTTCATAAATGTTTAAACGAGATACAATTATAAATGTAGTCCTTTTTTGTTAAGGTTTCAAGAGTCTCTAATAGCCATGCTTTTAACAGGCATTAACTTAAAAAACTTTTCCCTAGCGGGGATTGGGCGACCTTGCCTTTGTTAAAGGTCAGTTCTGAATTCTCTACTGCATTATTACTGGCGGTCACTAACCAGTTGCCGGCGGCTTCTTCACTCATGCCGTTTTCTACATTTTGCAGCCACTGTTGATGCAGTTGATAAATTTTTTGCAGGGTCGTGTAGGTCTCGGCTTTTACAAACCCTTGTTGTAAATCAGGGTTGTTTTCAAACATGGCCTCAATTTTTTCTTTGTCGGGGTGATCATTCGTCACCATCACGCCGCCTTCACCATTACTTTTAAGTTTAATGGGGATGCTGGTATCTACCCCTGCTTTGGCCAGTTCATTACTGAATAGGTCTTCAAATGCCTCTAAATCTTTTTTATTGGGCAGCTCAAGCGGCGCCAAGATAACGGCCCCAGTCTCACCGTCTATTAGCTCTCCATTGTCTGTCTCATCAGCTTGCTGATGTGACAGCAGTTCGCGAGCGCTTTGCTCATACTTCTCGGTCAGCCTTTGTCCCTTTGACTGCTCACCGGTGACATCCTCACTTAAAGAAACCTTTACCGAGGGTGGTAAAACGGCAGGAGCTTGCCGCTTAGGCAAAGGCTGTCCGCTATCAAAACTGATAGGTTGAGGTGTTTGGGGCCTTGTTAGACCACCTGTCATGCCGGTTAGGGCGTTGTTGTTACTCATGAACCGTCCCACAGCGAGCGTCTTCACGCTTTACGTTTTTATCTGATAAGGGGATTGCAGCTAATGTGCCAATGAATAAATATGCTCTATATAAGTCGCTGGGAGGTTTGGGTTAACTGACTAAGATTTAAACAAGGAAATACACAATTGAATTACCAGTAGGTACTAAAGTCCCTGATTGTTGTGCAAGAGGAAATATATGAAGGAATATTCAAGATCAAAATGATTATAGCAAGATGAGAGGCTAGTAAAAAATACTGAATAAATGGATACTCTAACCCGCTGGTATTAGGTCAAATAGATACCACGTTTTAATTAAAAGATTAGTAATACAATAAAAAGCGAGCAATGGAATGTCACCTATGTTGTTAAAAGCAGTACTGCTTTGTGCCGTGTCCCCTATGGTCATGGCAGCCAGCGTCTCAATTGAGTTAAGTTCAGAAGTTAGCATTGGAAGCATCATTTATACCGATACTGACAACGGCTGGGTCAATCACGACAGCGCTAAAAAAGGTCTAGAATCTTTTCAAGAAGTCACTATCTTACATCCTGATGTCATATCAGGCGGTCTTTACGAACAAGATAACGGGTCGTTAGATTTACTGATTAAAGGCAACTATCTAACTCGGAAAAGTATTAGCTTAAATGGCTATCAAGGGTCGTTAGACTATCCTGAAGCATCAGATGATATTACCAGTTATGGATTGCTGAATGGTGAGCCATATATTCTAGACACGCAGAATAATACTATTTGGCAATGGGATGTAGATTACTGGGATGACTTAAAGTCCTCACGTAACTTACCCGATGGTAAATACGACACGTTATATGCCTTGGGTGATCATTATTATTTGTCCATGACGGACGAGGTAAATAATGGCTTGTGGAAAATAGGTGTATCCAAAGAAAAACTAAGCGATGTAAGCCTAGCTCAAAATTCCTCTTTATTTTATACCCCACAGGGTTTGGCCCAAGTTTATAAAAATAACGATGGGATTTATAACTGGCTGTGGCTGGAAGTTGATTTGCCCGGTTTTTACATCCCGCTTAATTATGATGATTACTCTAATGTCCGCACTGCCTTCTCCTACAGTGGCACATTTATTCATCTTTACGGCCCCCAAAATGCTGCTGCACTGTGGCTAGCCTACGATGAAACTTTGCCCAATTATATTGCGCTGCCAGAAGATACCACCGAATTCAGAGGTTGCTTCAGTTCTTGGGCAAGGGCGTTTTGCATAATTAAAAGCGAAGAATTGGGGTTTGCTTTATACGAATTAGCGCTGGGTGAATTTGTTTTAGATACCATATTGGATTCATCATTAGAAAATCGCAGCATTATCAATGTGCATGCTGTGGGAGAGCAGCGCTTCATATCTACGGTGAGTTATGGAACTGAATCGAACACCTTTTCGCTGCTGTCTATAAACGGATCGGGCACCGAGGTTTTACTGGAAGCCGACGTAGCTACCGATGATGAGTGGTATTCCATTCAAGCCAGTGGTAATCCTAGTGTGTTTTATTGGGTGGGACGTGAAACCGGTGAAACCAAGTTGTACAAGGCTAGGGTAGCGGGTGATCTAGAATTTAAACGTAATGTTGAACCTGTAGAAGATCTTGCCAACCAAGAAGGCAAGAATGGCGCAGGTAATGTAGATAATAATCAAGAAGACGATAGCGATGACGGAATTGGCAGCTTGCCGTTATCCATTACCTTGTTGTTATTGATGTTATTAATTCCTCGTAGTACTAGAAGAACTAAATAAACAAAGCCATGTTCATACCTTTAATATGAGTGTCACAATGCGTGACACACATATTAAAATTTTGGTTAATGCTAAGGCAACAACTTACCCGGATTCATGCGTCCATCCGGATCAAACATGTCACACAAACTCCCAATAGCCTTCATCCCTAACTCGCCTTTCTCGGCGGGTAAGTACTTGGCGTGATCTTTCCCCACGCCGTGCTGATGACTAATCGTGCCGCCGTTGCGCACAATCGCTTCAGCGCCAGCGGCCTTTAGTTTTTCCCAACGGGACATTGTGTCCTCATAGGTTTTGCCATTGCGGAATAAAAACGTGGTGTACACGCTGCACCCTTGGCCATAAAAATGCGAAAGGTGGGTAAATACATGCACATCTTCTTTAAATTCGCCTAGGGAGTCTCTAATGCTGGATTCCATATCGTTTAAGGCGTTGGGTACAGCCGACCAATCCAGGCAGGTTTCCATGGTATCCACCATAATGCCAATGTCCCATAAACCGTGGCGCAAATAAGGTGAGCGAAAACGACTATGCTCCCAACGCTTACCCATGCCCGTACCGGTAAATACACCCTTGTGTTTTGAGATAAAACCACGGGTTAGTTTTAACGATGACTTATTTTGTGCCTTTGATCCGGTAGTGCCAAACGTAAACATCACTTTACCGGTGCTGGCGCCCCTCAGTTTTAAATAGCCTTCCAATAAGCCAACTAATTTTTCATGGCCGGCTAATTTTAAATGGGTCTGGGTCTCTACCGCATTACTTAAACGCATCATGGACAACTGAATGCCATTTTGTACAATTTCGCGGGTGGCTTGCATGCCGACTTCCCAGCTAGGGAAAAACGCCACGTAAAAATTTTCTTGATCACTTATGGGCATTACCCGTACTTTAACTTCGCTAATAATGCCCATGCGGCCTTCACTGCCCATAAATAGTTCACGAATATCAGGCCCCGCCGATGACGCCGGAAAAGTAGGAATATCCATAGTGCCTTGCAAGGTTTCAATACGACCACCAGCAAACATTTTTTCAATACGGCCATAACGTAAAGATTGCTGCCCACTTGAACGACTCGCCACCCAGCCGCCAATAGTTGATAACTCCCATGACTGAGGGTAGTGACCTAGGGTGTAACCTTCTTGGGCCAATTGAGCTTCCACATCAGGTCCCAAAGTCCCCGCACCAAAGGTGGCAATCTGACTTTCTTTGTTTAGCGACATGAGTTTGTTCATTCGGCTCATGGACACCGTAATGATGGGTTTAGTACTTGGCTCGGGGTTAATGTGCCCACAAACCGAGGTGCCGCCCCCGTAAGGAATTACCACTAAATCTTTTTCACGGGCTAGGGCTAAAATTTCTTTTACGTGTTCGCTGGTTTCGGGAAACGCCACGCCGTCGGGAAAGGTGCCAAAATTTCCGCTGCGCATGGCCAACCAATCAGGAATACTTTGCCCACGGCTGTGGCGCAGGCGCACTTCAGCGTCAGTATTAATCAGTTTATGGTTTGGGGCGCGACTAGTGGGCACTTGTTTAATGACGTCTTGAAGATTCGCTACATCTAGCGGGATACTTTTACCCACACGTGCCTCTATAAAGTTTTGTGAGCTTTCACTTAACTCAAAATCCAAGTCATTTTTCTCATCGCCCCAACCGTTCCAAAGCTTCATGTACTGCCCCTAAAGATGTGTGAATAGTGTTGTTGTTATTAGTATTACTATTAACGTTAATAGTACTATTTTTGTATTTTAGGCGGTATTCCGGCAAATTTTTATGGTTTAATGGGTAAAGTAATTGATAATTTAGGACATACCCCTCAAAAATGCTGCCACTCGATATGCACAAGCTAAAACACCGGCAGTCCATTATAGGGGTATCGTTACTGGCCAAACTGGTGGCGGAGTACGGTCTTGCGGCCGAGCCCATGCTGGTAAGGGCAGGGATTCCCTTAGCGCAGTTAAGCGACCCTAAAGCGCATATTAGCCTACAGCAAGACATAGACTTTGTTAGTGCTATGCTGGCGGCCATCAACGACCCCGTGATTGGTTTAAAAGCCGGTAAGCGTTATCCCATCAGTGCGTTTGGCACGATTGGGTTGGCGGCCGTCTCCAGTGAAACCGTAGAAGCGGCGATTCATGTTTTTTTAAAATACATTAAGCTTTCGTTTACGCACTTTGATGTGTCCTTTTTTAAATCATCTGGGCAAGCCTTTTTAAGATTTAGCGATCAATACGATTTAAACCGCCTGCGACGCTTTTATTTAGAGCGGGATTTTTCTTTTGTGGTGGTCTCTACTCGCGATATGTTTCCACGTTCGCTGGAAAGTCACACAATTAAAATGGTGCATTTTGATTTTGAATGCCCCACCTCAGTAAAAGAATACGAAGCGTTTTATGAATGCCCTGTTAAGTTTTCCATGCCATACAATCAAATCGTCATGGACGAGGGTTACTTAGACTTACCTTTACCTCAGGCCAACGCACTCACGCAGCAATTATTAGAAGAGCAGTGTGAATCACAACGCTTAGATATATTAGGCCCCCAGGGTTATGAAGAAAAAGTACGCCAAATAATTATAGAAAGTCATCAAAGTATTCCTAACCTTGAGGCTATCGCCGTACAATTTAATAGCACGTCGCGTACTGTGAGGCGCAAATTAAAAGAGCAGGGGTATAGTTTTCAGGAATTGTTGGCCGAAGAGTTTAGCCGCAAATCAATTTTGTTACTGCAAACTACCCATCTTACCATAGAGCAAATTTCAGCAAGGTTGGGCTACAGCGAATCGGCCAGTTTTATCCATGCCTTTAAGCGTTGGACCGGAAAAACCCCTAAAATGTATCGTTAGTAGCGATCTAAACACTTACCGCACTCTTTAATGTTTGCCTGCGTTGTTAACCAAGTTTCTGCATTTCTCTTTCAATCCATTCCTGAGTCATATTCGTAAGCTCGCGGCTATTTTTGTCATTAGGCTCAATGGGTTTGCCAATCACCACCTTAATGGTGCCTGGGTATTTCAAAAATTTATCGGCTGGCCAGTACAGCCCGGCATTCACCGCAATAGGGATGATAGGGGCGCCCGAGTCCACCGCTATATTAGCACCACCGCGGGCATATTTACCTACTTGGCCAGTGGGGATACGAGTGCCTTCGGGAAAGATTAAAACTGAAATATTATCTTTTATAGACAGTGTACCTTGAGACTGTATTTGCCTGAGGGCTTTTTTAGGGTGTGAGCGATCAATGGCAATAGGATCGGTTAATTTAAGTCCCCAGCCAAACACCGGAATATTCAGTAGTTCTTTTTTTAATACAATCTTGGCTGGCGCTAAGAAGTATTGTAAGAAAAAAGTTTCCCATTGGCTTTGGTGTTTTGCTAACGCCACATAGGCTCTATCTTTTGGCAGGTTCTCTTCACCAATCACTTCAAACTTTAACCCACAGGTAATTCTGGCCCAAATTACGGTGCATCGATTCCATAAAAAAATGTAATTACTGCGAATTCGGTAAGGCGCAAAACTTAAAAATAGTACCCCTGTTAGGCTGAAAAAAACCACTAACAGGGCGTAGCCCACATAAAACAACAGGGCGCGAAGGGCTAAAAAAAGGCTATTCATAGGGTTAGATCTTTGTAATTGGCAATAGTAAAGCCAGTGCTCCTGAAATTATTGAGCGGGTTCTGGCAGTGAATCATTGGTCAGTTAACCCACAGATAATGAACTTGTCAGCTACTTGTTCACTTTTTTATTAAATCCCTGCATCAGGCAAGTATTTCAGGGCTATCTTTGGTGTAAATAGCCAAAAAAAGTCGATCAGCCTGTTGATAGATAATATCGTCATTAAAAGACCAAAAGTCCCAGTTACACCTTGAAAAAATCCAAATAGTGGCTAAAAATACACCGTATTGATAAATAAAAGCCATCACAGTCAGCCATAAGGAATAGAGTCAGAGTATGTCTAGTGATCTAACGCCAGCACAACTACGCCTTGCCATTGCGTCAGGCGAGCATAAGGGTAATACCTCTGGATTATGCCCAGGCTTCGTACAGTGCAATGTGGTGATACTGCCAAAAGCGTATGCAGACGATTTTTTAAAGTTCTGTCAGCTTAACCCTAAACCTTGCCCCGTGGTGGCCATGTCCGGTAATCCTGGTGACACCAATATCCCAGAAATATCACCAGATTTTGATATTCGCCAGCATGTACCTGAATACAGAGTGTGGAAAAACGGCGAGTTAGTTCAAGAAGTAAATGATATTAGCGCGCTATGGCGTGATGACTTAGTGACTTTTTTACTGGGGTGTTCTTTTAGTTTTGAAGAAGCGTTACTGGCCGATGGTTTAGAGGTGCGCAACATCACGGAAGGAGTAAACGTGCCCATGTATGACACAAACATCCCTTGTCGTCCGGCGGGTGTTTTTCATGGCAATACGGTGGTGAGCATGCGCCCGTTTAAACCAGTTGATGCCATTCGAATGATTCAAATTTGCAGCCGTTTTCCGGCGGTACATGGCGCGCCAATTCACTTTGGTGATCCAGCCGCCATTGGCATAGCGGATATAAATAAAACTAATTACGGCGATGCAGTCACTATTAAAGAAGGTGAAGTGCCTGTTTTTACCGCCTGTGGGGTAACCCCGCAAGCCGCCATCATGGCCGCCAAACCTGACTTTTGTATCACCCACAGCCCGGGCTGCATGGTGGTCACAGATATTCCCAACAGCAAAATGGCCGTGCTTTAACGCACCCAGGAGATTTTTAGAATGGCTTTAATGCTTAATTGTGATCTGGGTGAAAGTTTTGGCTCGTACAATATGGGCCTAGACAAAGAAGTATTTCCACATATAAATCAGGCCAATATTGCCTGCGGTTTTCATGGTGGTGATCCATTGGTCATGGTGAACACGCTAGCTCTTGCCAAAGAATACGGTGTAGAGATTGGCGCACATCCGGCCTATCCCGACCTAGTGGGTTTTGGCCGTCGTAGCATGAACTGTTCACACCAAGAAGTGCGCGCCATGGTGTTGTATCAAATCAGTGCATTAGATGGTTTAGCAAAAAGTAGTGGCCAGCGCATGGACTACGTGAAACCTCATGGTGCTTTATATAACGACATGATGGCGAAAGTCGAAGTACGTTTAGCCATTATGCAGGCCATTAAAGATTTTCATGGCGATGTTAAGTTAATGCTGCAAGCCACACCTGAATGCGCGTTGCATCTTAAAGAAGCGGCTGATTACGGCATTGAATTATTATTTGAAGCCTTTGCTGATCGTTGTTATGACGACGATGGAAAACTGCTTTCACGCAGTCGACCCAACGCAGTTCATAATCGTGAAAATATGTTAGCGCAGGTAAGGCAGTTAAAGGAACACGGCACCGTCACCACCGTGAGCGGCAATATATTAAAAGTGCAGGCCGATTCATTATGTGTGCACGGTGACAACTTAGAAGGTGTGCAAGCCATTGAACACATTAAGGCGTTGATAGCGTTATGAAGATTCAAGTGGCGGGTGAAAACGCGTTAATTTTATATTTTGCACAAAGTGTCAGCGATGAGGTCAGTCAAAACATCCAAGACATGACAATGGCTTTGCAGACTTTTGTTGGGGATTTGTTAATTGATTTAGTACCCAGCTATGCCTCCTTAATGGTGATTTTTAATCCGCTGCGTTGCGATCATTTAAAAGTACGCCAACTAATTCGCCAAGCATCTACTAAGCGTGTTAATGATCAAGCGTGTGTGAAAGGCTCGGTCATTACACTGCCCGCTTATTATGGTTTAGAGGCGGCACCGGATTTACAAGACCTGGCGAAAAATGCAGGTCTGAGTATTAGACAAGTGATTGAGATACATACCGCCATGGAATACCGAGTGTACGCCATTGGTTTTGCACCTGGGTTTGCGTATTTAGGGGAAGTAGATGCTCGTATTG
Source organism: Bermanella sp. (assembly GCA_029938135.1). Classification (GTDB taxonomy): domain Bacteria; phylum Pseudomonadota; class Gammaproteobacteria; order Pseudomonadales; family Oceanobacteraceae; genus Bermanella. The sequence goes on from JAPYOO010000078.1 coordinate 13,190, forward strand.
CTGCCCCAAGACTGGCCACACCACGTAAAAAAGTGCCTAAGGGCGCGGTGGCCATTGCCGATCGACAAACCGCTGTTTACCCCGCCCAAAGTCCGGGTGGATGGAATTTAATTGGTTTGTGTCCGCAGGACATGTTTAACCCCAATGCTAAACCGAGCATGCCCGTTCAAGTGGGTGACAAAGTGAAATTTGAATCTATTTCTCGCGACGAGTTTTTATCGTTAGGCGGCCAATTAAGCGGCCAGGTTAATGAGCCGCTTATTGAGATGAAGCAAACGGGAGATGCGTGTGCAACTTGAAATACTGTCTCCAGGTATATTGTCACTTATCCAAGACGCCGGTCGTTTTGGGCAGCACGGAATTGGCCTAACGTCTGGCGGTCCCATGGATCCGGTGGCCTTTAAGTGGGCAAATCGATTATTAAATAATGATCAACATGCCACCGCCATCGAGACAACCGTGGGCGGCATTAAACTTAAAAGCCATGGCACGACTCGGGTGGCCATTACCGGCGCGAATGTGTCGGTGAAAATTAATGGCCAAATATGCAAACAGTGGCAAAGCCTAAATTTAGCGTTAGGCGATGTATTGGAGTTGGGATATGCCACCTCCGGTTGCCGTATTTATTTGGCGGTGTCGGGTGGTTTTAAGTTACAAAAACAATTTTGCAGTAACAGCACGGTCGTGCGCGAAGGCGTGGGCGGTTTAAATGGCTCGGCCTTAGCGGCGGGCGATAAATTAGATTGCCATGCGCTCATTAGTCAAAATGATCCTCATCAGTTGTTGGCTGAAAAATTTCAGCCAACCTATGGTGATGCCGTTACGTTGCGGGTAATACCCGGTTATCAACAGGCACATTTTAGTGCCCTTGAGCAAAACCGATTTTTTCAAAGTGAATTTAAAGTGAGCGAACTGTGCGATCGAATGGGTTACCGCTTAAGTGGCCCAACAGTCGCCTGTGATATAGACGGTATTTTGTCAGAGGGTATTTGTTTGGGTGCCATTCAAGTGCCTAAAGATGGCCAGCCTATTATTTTGATGAACGATCGCCAGACTATCGGGGGTTACCCAAAATTAGGTTCTGTTTTAAGTTTAGATTTAGCCCGCCTTGCCCAGCTTACTTCGGGCGGGCGTGTGAGGTTTGAAGCCATCACCATAGATGATGCCCATAACTTATTGGCGCTGGCTCAACATAAATCTGAGCAGACTCAAACAGAAGAAAAAGTTTAAAAATTAAATACTCAAGTAAAGGTGCCCTTAGCCTGTGCTTAAGTTTAGTGACAGAGGAAATATCATGAAATCTAATACTACCGCGCAACAGCTTAGTATCGATATCGAAAATATTTTGGTTGAACGTAATCTTCGTGGCATGAAAACCGTGCAAAGTGCGCTGACGCCGGGTTACGTTTTACGTGCAGTGCAACTTATGCTGCCTATTCGTGGCCGCGTATTAATTGGTACCGGGTTTCCGGTGGTTGATACCTTCGAGACTGATGGCCCAGTAGGCGCTATTGCTTTGTATAAAGCATTTGAGGCGCTAGGAGCGGAGCCCGTGATTGTCTGTGGCAGGCCCTTAAGTAGTGAGCTAAGTGGCGATTATCGTGTGCACGAATTAAAAGTGGGCCCCCATGAAGAGCGTGATCATGAAGCACTAGACGCGTTACAAAAGCTCAAGCCTGAATTAATAGTCTCAATTGAGCGCCCCGGCATGGCTGCCGATGGTCACTATTACAACATGCGTGGAGAAAATATCAGTGAACGGGCTGCCTGCTTTGATACTTTTTTAGAGCATGCCCATTGCCCCACTATTGCTATAGGTGACGGTGGTAACGAAATTGGTATGGGCAATATTCAAGACGCGCTTAAAGATTTAGACATTCAGGCTTCGGCCACCGAATGCAGTGAGTTAGTGATTGCAGATGTCTCTAACTGGGCGGCTTTGGGTTTGATTGCCATGCTGGATTGGTTAACCGGTAAAGATTTATTGGGCAAACTTGATTCACTAGCGGTGCTTAAATTTTTATCCAAGGCCGGCAGCGTTGATGGCGTAAGCCGCGAAAACACCTTAACCGAAGATGGTTTACCGGCTCAAGATGGCATCGATTTAATTGCACGATTACGCATTGTCATTGAGCATAATAAATTACCCCTTGAGCCTCATCAATGAGAATTCGTAATCTAGAAACATTTGTGAAAGTAGCAGAACTTGAAAGCTTTCATGCCGCCGCTAAAGTATTAAAAGCCACGCAGCCTACGGTTTCATCTCGCGTGGCGGCGTTAGAGGCCGACCTAGGTGTTTCGTTATTTCGCCGTGATCAGGGTGGCACAACGCTCACCAGTCGTGGCCGCCAGTTACTGCCGTATGCTCAGCGCCTAGTGGGCATTAATGCCGAAATGAAGGCTCAGTTAAAACAAGATTTAAATGAAGCGGGCAATGTACGTATAGGTATTGCCGATACTCTTGCGCAGTTGTGGGTGGGCCCACTTTTAAAAACATGGCGCAGTGAATTCCCTCATGTGGAATTCGAAGTTGTAATCGATATCAGTGATAATTTATTACAGCAAATTAGTCGTCATGAATTAGACATGGTGCTGATGGTGGTACATCCAGAAAGTGATGTATTGCTTAGCGAACATTTATGCAGTTATCCACAGGTGTGGATGGCGTCGAATGAATATGTGCAGGAAAAAAATCTGGCCAGCGAGCCTCTTAATCTGTGGCAGTTGTCACGATGCTCGGTACTGAGTTTTCCACGCAATACTCAACCTTGGCATTATTTAGATAATTTGTTTTCCATCATGGCTGAAGACCGCCCTATGTTACATACCTGTAGTTCGGTGAATCACTTAATGAACTTAACCGAACAAGGGTTGGGGATTTCATTGTTGCCTGAACCATTGGCAGCCCCGTTACTTGAGCAAAACAAACTCACTATTTTACATACCAGCGATGAAGTGAGCGTGCCTAACATAGATTTTTGCTGTGGATGGCGAGTGGATGATGAACGCCTATTACCAAAGTTATTGGCCGCCGCTGCTCGCAAAGTAATCGAACAACCAGAACTTGCATTTGAGGCCTAGTTCTAATTGAACTAGGTCTTTATAAATTAAATAGAAAACTTAAATCGACGAATTGAAGACAAAAGACCAAAGGAAAAAATATGACAACTGTATTTTTAAACGATGCTTTCATGCCCATGGAAGATGCAAAAATTTCTCCCATGGACCGAGGATTCTTATTTGGTGACGGCATCTATGAAGTAATTCCTGCCTACTTTGGTGAGCTAGTGGGATTTGCACCTCACATAGACCGTATGAATGAAGGCCTTGCGTTAGTGGGTATTGATTTTAAGTGGGACGTGGCCAAGTGGCGTGAAGTCTGTGAAACCTTGATAACTAAAAATGAAGGCGACAATCTAGGCATTTACCTGCATGTATCGCGCGGTACCGATACTAAGCGTTTTCACGCTTACCCAGAAAACGTACCGGCCACTGTTTTTGCTTACGCGTTTGAGATCCCAGCGGCGAACGTGGCAGATAAAAGCAAAGCAAAAAGCTATAAGGTTGCGACCACCGAAGACTTGCGCTGGCAGCGTTGTAACATTAAATCAACGGCGTTACTGGGCAACGTGATGCATTTTCAGCACGGCTTTGAACTGGGTTATAACGAAACTATTTTGTTTAATAAAAATAATGAAATGACCGAAGGCAGTGCCTGCAATGCTTATATTGTTAAAGATGGTGTGATTATTACACCACCTCTTGATAATCAAATCTTGCCGGGTATCACGCGTTTGATGTTGTTGGATATATTAGCCAAGCATAGTGATATTAAAGTGGAAGAGCGCATCGTTACTATGGATGAAGTATTCGCCGCCGACGAAGTGTGGTTAACCAGCTCTAGTAAAGAAATTGCACCGGTTGTTCAAATTGACGGCAAGCCCGTAGGCAATGGTGAAATTGGAGATGTGTGGTTAGCGGC
>JAPYOO010000357.1 GCA_029938135.1 Bermanella sp.
CATCGGTATAGTTGTATTCTTGTTCAACCGGCAATTGGGTGAAGCGTGAGGTGATGAACGCCTTAAATTCACTGTTAGTAGAGGCCGGTTTTAAATCTACCTGCGCCTGATGGTTCTGATCTGATTTACCGTACAAATCTAGGCAACCGGCTAGCCCTGTGGATATGGCGGCTGCCATAAATAGCCCAATGTAAGGGCGATAACGTTTTTTAACGATAAGCATACTGTGTCCTCCTTGTGATGATGCTTTAAATATATGTGGGAAAATTTCCCACGTCAATCAGTGAGGCATAAAATACTAAAAAAGTTACAATAGGAGGCATATTTAGGTTTAAAGGGAATTAGGGTGCTTAAAGGAGTGTGGTTAGGGGTGGTGGTGGCTTTATTGTCGAGCCATGTGTGGGCCAAGGACGTCGCTAAGTTGTCGCTAGGGCAGTATCGAGTAGTGGCGCCCGCTAATCATTATTGGTACACCACAGTAAGCGGTTATTACGCAGCCAGTAACTACAAAATCAAATTAACGCAGCCCTTTATAAAGCATGACGATGGCCGCAAAGGCGTAGGTAATGCCACATTGAAGTTGTCACTGCTTAATCAATGGCAAAAAGTGTATGTGGATGTGCACCTTAAAAGAAAGCTCGCCAATGCCAAATCTGGCGTTACCCTGCCCGTAAACGACACGTCACTTAGCCTAGAGGCCAGTGGCTTTTTATGGGGCGGTATTGGCTTTATAGAACTTGGATATTGGTGGCGCCAGAAAACAAAATTTGAGCGCACTAATAGTGTGTATTATTCATTGGGTGGAGTAAGTAGTTTAAATAGGTGGGGTTTTGATAAAGCCTGGGTGGCCGGGTTAGTGGTGGATCATAAACCCACCTCACAGGGCAAGCTAGATAGAGTGGCCTCGTTGTTGTTGCAGCGGAAACTAAGCCCTAACCATAAAGTGACGGTTACTGTGGGTAAGGGCGTTAGCGATGAAAGCCCAAATTGGATCACTGGGCTTATGTGGCAGAAAAAGTATTAAGCGATAAACTATGGCGTCGTCTCAGGAGTTTCCATGTCAGGTACTTCCATTGCAGGCCTGTCATCCAGCGACTCACTGGCGCTTGCGTCTAATGCCCCTTCCAGTGCATCACGGCTGTCCAGTAGTTCAGGTCTTTCCAGTAATTCAGGGCGTTCCATATCACGAATACCCGTGCCACCAATGCCACCTGTGATGTCTTCGTTAGATCCTGTGCCACCTATGCCGCCAATATTACCGGTAGTCTCTTCCTGCTGAGCCAGTGCACTGTGACTCATTAAAAATACAAATCCGCTTAATAAAATCTTATTCATCTTCAAGGTCCGTAAAAAAGTAACTGCCTAAACGAAAACGGTAGTGACTATCACTAAGGGATTTATCGTGTTTCTGCATGCTGAGTGCTTGCTTATTAAGGTCTTTCAACACGGCCATAGATTGCTGTTTGGCCGATTTTTTCAAGATTAAAATGGATTCTTTGGATAATGAATTATAAAACACGGCGCGCTCAAACATCTTTTTTGAGTGACTTAAGTTGCCGGTGCTAGTCGCAATGTGATCGGCTAGGTTTTCGGCGAAGAAAAACAGCTGGTCTTCGCTTAACTGGTTTTCTTGTAGTCGCTCAAGTTTAAGCGTTAATAAACCTGCGTCATTCTTTTCAATCCAGCCCATATCGAGCCAGTTCTCCATAATGGAGGTGGCACGAATATTCTGACGGCTGTATTGATTGGCTAACGATTCAAAGCTTTTGTCGCCACTTTTAGGTAGCGCAATAGGCTCACCATTTTTACAAAAAGGCGCTTCGCTCATCCAAGATGCCAGCATAAGGCTACTAATAGAGAGGCGTTCCGAAGGTTTATGAGTCTCTTGTAAGTCACGCAGACGCTTAACATCTTTGCGATGCACACCCGTTAATAGGTTAATGCGGCTGTCGGTAGGGGCTTTGCCCTCTATGGCAAAATCTTTTTCAGCCACTTCCACATACGCAGACTTCACCAGCTCCATTAAGGTGGCTAGGGTGATTTGCTTATGTATTAAAAAGCGCATCAAGGGCTTTAATAGGTGCTTGATGGCCGATTTAAGCAGGGCATTTTGTTGATCTTCATTTTCCATAGGTTTTAGTATAACTGTTTGTGGGAAAAAATCACATTCATTAAAGGCGTAGAAATGACCGCCGTGGACGACTTTCTATTGAATTATCCTCAGCGCCCTTTAAAATTGGTCTAAATTGATTGTGTGATGTCCCGTATGCCAGAACTTCTGTTAAAGCTTAAACATGTACCTGAAGACGAATATCATGATGTAATTGATATTCTAGATTCTGAAAATCTAGAGTATTACGAAACTAATGCCGGTTTTTGGGGGCTAGGTCTAGCGGGTGTTTGGTTAAGAGATAAGGATCAATATGATCAAGCGGTGCAATTGCTGGATGTGTATTATCAAACGCGACAGCAAAGTGCCCAAGAAGAATACCGTTTATCAAAAGAACAGGGCACACAGCGCACGTTGTGGTCAACGTTCATGGAGCAGCCTGGTTATTTTGTATTGTACCTAAGCATAATAGTCGGATTGTTGGCTTTGACCATTAGCCCATTTTTGGCGCTGATCTAGGTTTATTTAGTGAAAGTGATTTTCAAGGAGTGACTATGAACGCACATGAAAAAATTAACTATTTAGAGTTTCCGGCTAAAAATATGGCGGCCACGCGTGAATTCTTTAAGAAAGTATTTGGCTGGAAGTTTGTTGATTACGGGCCCGACTACTGTGCGTTCTCTTATGCGGGTATTAATGGTGGCTTTTTTCAATCCACAAAATCCATGAGTGCCAAAGACGGCAGTGCTTTAGTGGTGTTTTACAGTAAAGAAATTGAAAAAACGCAAAGTAAAATTGAACAAGCGGGTGGCGAAATCATTAAAGTTTTATTTATGTTTCCAGG
>JAPYOO010000358.1 GCA_029938135.1 Bermanella sp.
TATTGAGTGGCAATTATAAAAATATGAAGTTTAGGCAATGAAGAGGCGAAAAAAATCGCCTCTTCATTTGTTAACCGGACAGTCTAGTCGGCGTTGGGTATTGCTACCATGCCAAACCAGCGGCCATCATCACTGTAACTGATGTACACCGTATCACCGTCGCCAGACACCGCCATTCTGTCGGCGCCTGCCTCATGTTTAGAAAATGCGATTTCTTTAAGGCTGCCATCGGCTAGAATTTCAAGCTGGTAAATACCATTTAAGCTGTTGTCAGATGCGCGCTGCACCGGGACAAACAAATAGTTTTTACCGTTAATTTCACGACCTGCCGCGCCATACATACGACCCCCCGTGCCGGTGCTGAATTCCTTTCTGGAGGAGGCCTCAAGTGCATCATTAAAACTGATGATGTTGCCAGCATAAGTATGAACAAACACTTGGCCCTGGTAGTACCAAACTCTGGCAATATCATCTACCACTGCACTTGCCGTTGTACCATCTGCTTGGGTCATGATGACGCTTTCACCGTCACGCTGGTATACCGTGGTGCCGTCGTCATTGATGGCCGGTGGACCGAACACTGAGTATGCAAGCCCTGCCATGTTGATGGTTCTGATTAAGGTAAACGAGCCATCAGTCGCTACTTGATACATCTCGGTTATGTAAGGCACGGTTTCGCTTTGTGTTTTGATCATCACCGCAACAATGTTTTGCTGCGGATTAAAACCAACCTTTAATGGTGTACCTGTGGTGATATTAATTTCAGCTGTGTGTGTGTCGCCTAACACGCCGTCAGCATTCAATGGCAAGGTAAAGATTCTTGCCTGGCCGGTGTCACCCAGTGCCTCACTCACACCAATAGCATTGCCACCATAAATACCCACACCCACTAAGGATTCGGTACTTACATAGGTTTTTGGTAACTCAGCGGTGCCGGAAGCAATGGCCGGTTGTGTATCTTCAGTTTTTAAACTAATAAAACCGTAAACCCTGTCGCCGCCGTCGTTGGTAAAGCGCACCGGTGCCAGCATGATATCGCCATCAACGTTGGCTGCCATGTACTGGGCAGAATTTTCCGCGGTTTGCACACTGGTTACTGCGGGCAGAGATTGCGGAATTTTACGCACACTAATATCAAAAGTTTTAGTGCCGTTAATCGTAACTCCACGAAAGCTTGCGCTGGTTTTTGCCGTTAATAAACCGCTAGCATCGCTTGCTTCTACATCAGGGCGGGTAACAGTGGCAGCACCATCGGTTAGGGTTATATTATTTGTTAGGCCACCATCGATTTCCCACGCAATGCTTAAGTTTTCATAGCTTTCACTTAAGCTAAGATCATTAATAACCGCATCAAAGAAACCGCCACCGTTTATGGTGGTGGTATTTAAACCGGCCAATGCACTGTCGGTTTTGGCTTGCAGACTTACATTGCCAGTGGTGGTGGTGATATTAATAACCGCTAGGCTGTTTCTTTCATTGGTAATGGCAACCTGCTCATTATTCAAGAAGGCCACATCACGAGAGTTGTAATCCAGTTCTTGATTACTTTGTACACTGAAGTTTGGCGCGGTTAAGTTAACCACTAATAAATGGCTGTCTTCATGTCCCACCGCAGCGAGTTTACTGAAGTCTGGTGAAACCGCAGCGGTGTCTGAGGTAATGCTAAATTTATTAACGCCAATAATTGAATTATTGCTTAGATCAATTATGGCGATGTCCATGGTGCCACCGTTGTCATGGCCGGTGTTATAGGCCAGCAACTTGCTGCTATCTTCATTCAGAATCAGCCCTTGTGGGGTGAACGCAAGTCTAATGGCTTCATTGCCAGTAAGCTCTGCAATGGATAAAATATTAATGTCGGTGCTGGCTTTAAGCACTGTATATACGCTGGTTGCTGAAGCCGTAAAGGCTTCAAGGTCCGCCATTTCCATGACGGCACTTTGGTTTTCAAGATTGTTGTCATAGACCCTTAAAAATTCATCGCTGTCATAGGCAACAACTTTGTTGTTGTCGTTGCTGAGCACAAAGGCATCCAGTTTAACTTCCAATCTAATGGATTGTGTTTCATCAATAGACGTTACGGTACCGTCGGTGATGGTTTTGATGGAGTTGTCGGCTTCAATTTTTACTTTAAATAAACCATAGGTGTTTTCATCTAGGCTGCTGGAACTTAAGCTCTTGGGTGGAATGTTCACATAAGCGTAACTGGCATCAGAATTAAGCTGCACATCTCTTAAATAGTTTTCGCTGGCGCCACTTGCAGCATCAACTCCGTGACCGGCATCACTTAGTGTGGAAACAGGAGAGAAAGCCACAGCACCAGAGGCCACATCAATGACGGTTAGAGCATTATGGTAATGACTGCCGCCAATAACTTTGCCATTGCGGGCATCTAATACTGAAATAGAAGTGTCGCTTGCATCAATCCAGCCTTGTGTCTCTTGTGCTGCTACTTGTGCATCTACATTCTTTGAAAGGCTTTCAGATAATTCCAGCTTATTTAAAGACGGAATGTTGGCCGCGGCAATCTCTTCAGTGCTAACAGAAATGTCAGAAATGTAATCCAGTGCACCGGCACCCGCTTCAACCGCCTTGTTAACGATGGCGGCGATAATGCCGTAGGTGCTGGCGCTTGGGTTGGCTGCAATGGCGGTTTTAACGGCAAGCGCAAAACCTTGTTGCTGACTTGTTGTTAATTCGCCACCGAATTGCTCGGTTAAATAGCTTTGTACCGCAGCAGATGTTTTGCTGGCGATCACCTGGTTATAAATAAGCTCATTATTTAGCAAGGTGGTGGCGGGTGAAATCTCACTGGCGCCAACGGGGGCGGTTAAAACAATACCGTCGTCACCTAAATAGGCAAGCGGGTAGGTTGAGCTTCTTAATGTGGTTGGCAGCGCATCTGAAACATAGGTGGTTACGCTTTCACTGGTTTCATTAGGGTCACATACC
>JAPYOO010000359.1 GCA_029938135.1 Bermanella sp.
CGTCGCTTCCCGTAACCGCCCGTGCCTTGATCATGGCGTACCGTTCCCAGTCACGGCCTTGTTCGTGGTAATAGTTTTCAAGGGAGCTGAAGTTCATTACTAAAGGCCCCGATTGCCCATAAGGACGCAGGCGCATATCAACTCGGTATACAAAGCCATCGCTGGTGGTTTTATCTAGGCTTTGAATAAGGGCTTGGCCCAGTTTAATAAAAAATTCTTGGTTTGATAGGCTCTTTTGTCCAGCGCCGGCAGGACCTTCACTAATCAGTGTTTGACCGGCTTCTTGGTAGCTGTAAATCAGGTCAATGTCGCTTGAAAGGTTTAATTCCCCCGCCCCTTGTTTGCCCATGGCCAGCACCACTAACGATTGTGGATCGCCACTTTTTTTACCCACCGGCTCGCCATAGCGCTTCACTAAACGTCGGTGTTGCCAGTTTAGGGTGGTTTGCACACACATGTCCGCTAGGGCCGTAATTTCAGTAAGGGTGTCGTTTAGCGGGCATAAGTTATTCACATCCCGCCAAATAAGGCGCATTTGTTGTAAACGCCTAAACTGGCGAAGACACGTATATAGCTGGACCTCGTCGCGGCAGCTGTTTAAGGTGTTTTTAAGGGTATTGAAAGTGGCCGCTATGTTTAATGGCGCTGATATAAACCCACGTTGCATTAAGGGCGCGCACAGCTCTGGAAAATGTAGCAAAGAATCGGCCACATAATCGCTAAATACTAGGGTTTTAATAAGCTGTTTGTCAGCTAGAATGAGGGCCGCGCATAAATCGGGTTTGTCTTGCACTAGCTCTTCAAATTGCAGCTGGCGCTTTTGAACCGTGCTATTAAGCACGATTGCTAATTCACTGGGTACGGTTTGTGCCCACATGATGAATCCTTATAGGTTTGCCCTAATGTTATAAAGAGAGGGTCGCCACAGAAAAAATATTCACTATCTGTGTCAACCTAACCCAATTGGCGGCGTTTTATAAGTATAGTGGTTAACAGCGTGTGACAGCAGCGATTAATAACAGAGTACTAATGAAAGATATTAGGCACTAGGGCTACTCATGAAAATGGAACATCACCACAGGTGTTAACACTGGATCAATTTTTAATGTCGGTAGAAGGCAAGGGCTATCGAATGGCCATGCTAGCGGTTAAAAATGAAGCAGATGCGTTAGATATAGTGCAAGACACTATGATCAAACTGGCTACCAGTTATGGCCAGCTGGCCGAAACCGGCGAGCAAGAACAGTGGCGCCCGCTGTTTTATAAGATATTACAAAACACCATTTTAGACTTTCACCGAAAAAGCAGCCGCATTAAGCGCTGGTTTGTAGGCTCAAAGCCTGCCGCGAACGACGAAATCGACGACGATAACGAACTAGATAACCTGTCGTTAAACGTAGAATACAGCCCGGAAGAGTATCTACAGCAACGCCAAATGGGTGAGCAAGCGCTACAGACAGTAGATGCCTTACCGGTTAAGCAGCAGCAGTGTTTTTTATTACGATGTTGGGAGGGGTTTTCAGTGCAAGAGACTGCTCAAATGATGAACATAAGTGAGGGCAGTGTGAAAACCCACTACCACAGAGCACTTCAAAAACTGCAGGAGGCGCTAAATGAAAAAGCCTGAAGATATTGAGCAGCACATTAAGCAGCATCTTGATGCCAGTGTGGATGCCCTGCCCGAATCGGTGACTAAAAAGCTGGCGGCTGCCCGTCAAAAGGCATTACTAGCGGCGGCGGCCCATAGCTCGGCAAGTAGCACTTTAAATAGCGCTTCACATAGCAATGTCACCGGCATTCATAAACGCACACAAGCAAAACAAGCTCCCCAATGGAATAAACCCCTATGGGCGGTGGCCGCCAGTTTATGTGTGATGGTGCCATTGTGGTACGCCAACCAAAGTGTCACGCCTAGCAGCAGTGTTGATGAATTAGTGGCACTGGACTCGCCTTTGTCTGCGCAAAGCACTACCCTTAGTGCTTTAGATATAATGTCGACCTTGGCCGAGCTTGATGACGAAGAAATGGAACTATTGGATAACCTGGAATTTGCCCTGTGGCTTAGTAAGCAGGAGCAAACGTCTGCTCATGGTTAGTTCAATGTGTGTAATAACCAGCGGCCAAATTGTCGCAGCCCCAAGCCCCATAGAAGATGAAGATTTTTTATTGTTTTTGGCCGACTCTCTAGATGAAGAGGGGATAACAGTAGACCCTTTAACCATGAGCGAAAGCCTTAAAGACAATGCCAATAGTGACAAACAAACTGACCAGCAAAGCAGTCAACACACTAATCAACAACAGGAGGATAAGAATGAACACTAGTACTCACGTTAGTACCCACATTAGCACCCAAATTCGTATTATCCTGTTAAGTGTCATGCTGTTGGTCTTGCCCACTATGAGTTTTGCGCAGGGAGAATTCACTAGCTTATCAAGTGATGTACAAACCACCTTAAGCCCGTTTAAAGATCGTTGGTCAGTCATGGATGCCACTAAGCAAAAAAAGCTTATTAAAGGGGCGCAGCGCTGGAATAAATTAAGCAGTGATCAACAACAAACCGCTAAGCGTCGCTTTCAGTCTTTTCGCAAATTGCCAAAGGCCGATCGCGCCGCCGCGGTGCGTCAAATGGACAATTATTCAAACATGAGCCCGCAACAAAAAAAGCAGGTGATGGGCAGTTTTCAAAGCTACAAAAAACTCGATGCCAATCAGCGTGAGAATTTACAGAAACAGTTTTTGAGTGAAAAGAGTATTAGTGAAAAAAGCATGCAAGACAAAAGCATGAAAACAAATAAGCAAACACCCAATAGCCAACGTGACAGCTCGCAAAGACCGCAAAGCAATATTCAGCGCAATGACAACACTAGGCCTACTAGACCACAAAGTCAGCGTTCTACCGCGCCACGTAATACCCCACGCCCACCA
>JAPYOO010000360.1 GCA_029938135.1 Bermanella sp.
GTGAAATAAATTCAATATTTTTATCCGAGAGCTCTGAAAACTGCTGTCCCATAATTCATCAATCCTTTTGTTGGTATGCGCCCTTAAGGCCGTATTACCACGATAAAAAGCACATTATTGCATACATAGGTGCTTATATTTAAGCGAGTGAATAATCCCAGTGACTGAATGCCAATAAGCGCTTATGGAGGTAATTATGAACGCACAGATACAAACTCCTAGCCTGCAATTGGCAACTATTGTTTTGCATTCGCCGGTACTGCTTAACAATATTGGCCACCTCACCTGCACGTTACACTCAATTAAATCTAATCCTTGTTTTGCTGTCCATTAATGTGCTGACAGCGGCCTTCTAGGCACCTCCCCTCCCTCATGCAAACACTAATGATAATGACTTGCATTTGTATGTGCGTATAGTTACCATCCGCAAAAATTATAATAATTTCACCCGTAACCGGTATGAAGCCGCTTTATTGTGCGGACTAAAGAGACAACAAGGGACACCATGAAATTTACCAAACATAAGTTGGCCTTCGCCATCACTACAGCCCTATCCAGCATGGTAGTGGCGCAGGACCTAGACCCCCAGAAAGACACTGTACAACTAGAGGGTGTAAAAATTTACGGTCAAAAACAGATTAAAAACCTGCAAGACACCACCGCCAGTGTGGGTCTGATGACTTCAGATCAAATTGAAAAAAGCACCATTCAAGACATTAATGATGTATTCACTCGCATTGCTAATCTATCAGCAGTAGAGGGCGGCAATGAATCCATTTTTGCTATTCGTGGTGTAAGTCTTTACGGCTTTACTTCAAACCCAGTTGGTTACACTGCAAGTGTGTATGTAGATGAAGCGCCTTTAAATATCGACAGCATTCGTTATGGGGCGATGGGGTTATGGGACGTAGAACAGATTGAAGTCTATCGTGGTCCTCAAGGTACCCTGCAAGGTCGCAATTCGCTAATGGGTGCCATCCATTTAAAAACGGTAGACCCCACAAAAGAATGGAGTGGTAAAGCCCAAGCTGTAGCCGGTCCTTTTGAAACATCCCGTTTATCTGTAGCAGGTGGTGGCGCATTAATAGGCGATGAGGTTTCTGTACGATTAACGGCTGACACATATCAAAGTAACGGTTATATCGAAAACAGCACATTAAATGATGACGACTACGCTGGCTATGAACGCGCTAATTATCGGGCCAAATTAAAGTATGAGCCAAAGGCTTTTTCAAATGTATCTGCCTTGCTCAGTATTTCTCGCCACGACAGTAAAGTAGGCGAGCAACCATATGCAACCACGCTAGATCCATTTTCAAATAAAGCGGGTTCAGACGTTAAAACCAAGAATGACACCATTAGTGATACTGCTAGTCTAAAGTTTGATATCAATTTGGGTAGCGGCTTAGATTTTACCAGCGTCACGAGTATTAATGACGTTAGTTACGATCGCCTAGACGATTATGATTCAAGTAGCCTGAGCTTTGGTTTTATCGATCAGCACAATACAGGAAAAACCGTTAGCCAAGAATTACGCTTGGCATTTTCCAACGAATCCTTCGATGGTGTAACTGGCGTGTTTTTCTCTAAAGCAGAAGAAAATCGGGCTTGGATTGTTGATTCCCTTTTTCCAAAAGCAGCGCAGTTTGAAAGTGCGGAAACAGCCCTAAAAGCGGGTGGAGCAACTGACGAACAGATCCCTTTCATTTGGGCACAAATCCCTGAAAATGTGGATCTATTTGATGACCATGATAGTGAATATAAAACAACCAACTATGCGGCTTTCGCTGATGTTAATTGGAAGTTGAACAAAAAAGTCACCTTAACCGCTGGCCTACGCTATGACGTTGAAGAGCAAGATCGAAAGCAGGTTACTAATCGAGATATTCGTGACGTTGTAAACTCTGGAGATCAAACTGTAGATTTTTACGCCAATAGCTTAATCGCCTATCTAGAAGGATTAGGAATTAGCGACAACGAGTCCAGTACCGATTACGAAGTATTCTTACCCAAGTTAGGAGTAACCTACGCTTTAACAGAAAATATCAACACAGGCTTTACTATTCAACAAGGTTATCGCTCTGGGGGATCAAGCGTGTCCTTGTTAACCAGTCAGGTAGGAGAGTTTGACCCTGAGTTCACCACCAATTACGAAGTTTCACTTCGCAGCCAATTCCTGAATGGAGAAATTACAGCTAACGCCAATATTTTCTATACGGATTGGAAAGAACAGCAAGTAGAATATTCACCAAGTGGTGATTCACGCGACAAATTGATTGGTAATGCTGGCGATTCTAGCCTCTATGGTGCTGAAGTCGAAGTTAGTGCATATGTCACCTCCCAAGTTGAAGTATTCACAAATGTAGGTTACGTAAAAACAAAATTTGAAGAGTTTTCGCTGAATAGTGGAGGTGAAGTTAAAGACTTTAAAGGAAACGAATTTCAAGATGCACCAAACCTAACAGCGACCATAGGTTCCGTTTATCGCGGATTTGATGGCGTATTTTTCTCTGTAGATGCTAATTATCGCGGTGAAGCGTATACGGATAACGAAAACACTGAATCTCGTATCACTGACGCTCGCACATTACTAAATGCAAAAATTGGTTATGAATATTTAAATTGGTCTGCGTACGTTTGGGCAACCAATATTACTGATGAAAATTATGTAATCAACCAAGTTGATGAGTATGTTCCTGGTGGAGACGCCCTTTCAGTAGGTGCACCGCGCATGATTGGTGCAAGTTTTACCACTGAGTTCTAGGGTAAATAGGTCTTCACTGCTGTTCAACAACAGTACTGAGGATTGCATGAAATCATAATCAAAAATAAAAAACCTAAACAATCTGCCCTATGCAGATTGTTTGCGTTTTTTACTTTTATGTTTTTAACAAAAAACACATTAAATCAGGACGATGGTATGCCC
>JAPYOO010000079.1:0-2428 GCA_029938135.1 Bermanella sp.
ACCCAAGTTCAACAAAGCTCGGATGAGTTTTATAAAAAAACAGATACCACCAACTTGCAGGCTGCCACGGGCTTGGATGAACTGGTACTCGACACCACTTGGTTGGGATTAAATTACAGCATCGATGACAATGTGGCGCTGGATGTAAAAACCGGTTACGCCCGCAATGAAAATGAAAACGGCCTTACAGATACTACGGTTGGTGTGAGCTGGCGCTTGGTGGACGAATTTATTAGTTATAACAACGTGCCCAGTACTGTCGTGCGAGCCGCGGTTATTTTTCAAGGGGATTACGCAACCGGTTCGCCCAGTGCCATCGGTGATGGCGCCGATGGTCTTGAGTTGTCGGTGATTATGGGTCGGTTTATCAGTCCTAGGGTGGCTGTATCTGGCGAAGTGGGTTATCGCAGCCGCAACTCAGATGTGGCTGACGATGCCTTTTTTAAGATTGGTGCTTATGCACTGCCGGTTCAGGGTGTTTCGTTATCTATTAACTACAGTCGTACCGATGCGTTAAGTGGCATTAATATTGGTGAAGAAGGGTTTGTTGAAAATGGCGTAGTGAACTTTCACAAGCTGGAAGAAGACAGCGAATTGGTGGATATAGGCTTTAGCTATAGTCCTACCCCACAACTTAATTTTGGGTTTAACGCCGGTAAAGTTATCGACGGTAAAAACACGGCAAAGAGTGATGTTGTTGCCTTAACGTTGGCTTACTCACTTTAACGTTAACCCTTCCCCCTTTTAATATGGTCGGCGCACACTGTGCGCCGATATGGCGCGAGTATGTATCAACAGCAACGCATTACAGTGGTCATTCCAGCCCTTAACGAGGCCCCTTCAATACAGAAAGTAATTGATGGTCTGTTGAGCCTTAAGGATCATCACCAAAACAACATCATCGATGAAATAATAGTATGTGATAACGGCTCTACCGACGACACCGCCAAACTTGCCAAACAAGCCGGTGCACGTGTAGTCGTTGAGTCACAAGCCGGTTACGGTCGCGCGTGTTTGAAGGCACTGGCCGCCATACAACACACCGACATTATTGTGTTCATGGATGCCGATCATGCTTTTTATGCACGGCAAGCCTTGCCGCTTATTGAAGCCATTACTGAAGGCGCGGATCTGGCCATCGGTTCGCGCACTATGGGCAAGATGGAAGTGGGTGCACTGACAGCACCACAGCAAATGGGTAACTGGTTAGCAGGCAGTTTGATACGCTTAATTTGGCAGTATAGGGTTACGGATTTAGGACCTTACCGCGCTATTTCTAGACAAGCGCTAGCCAAGCTAAACATGCAAGATCAAACTTTTGGCTGGACCATAGAAATGCAAATAAAAGCCATTCAACAAAAAATGGCTGTTTGTGAATTGCCTGTGGATACAAGGCGTCGCATAGGGGTGTCAAAAATTAGCGGCACTATAAAAGGCAGCATAGGCGCGGGCAAAGGTATATTGGGCATGATTGCAAAATTATGGTGGCAGCAACAAAAACCACAACAAGCAAAACCCATGGGCCATCACGGTTCAGCCATCTTGTAGCTTACGTTTTAATTATATTTATAACGATTAACAATCTTTTAAAAGGATCCGGCATGAGCGCCTCTATTAAATCGTGTGGTTATTATTTTATTGCTCTTTTTAGCTTAATGTTTTTTATGCAATCATCGGCTAATGCCGACACAAACTGGCAAGCCAGTAATGAAAATAATAAGGCCAGCATTAAACACCAAGTTTGGCAGGATATATTAGACAAATACCTAGTGAGCAGTGACGCGTCAAATGTGAATTTATTTGCCTATGGCAAGGTCAATAAAAGCGATAAACAAAAATTGCAGCACTACCTGCACAAGATGCAGGCGCAAACTCCCACTCAATATAATAAGGCTGAACAAAAGGCTTATTGGATCAACTTGTATAACGCACTTACGGTGCAGTTAATTTTAGAAAACTACCCGCTGGAAAGTATTACTAAGTTGGGTGAAAGCCTGTTTTCATTTGGTCCTTGGGATGATGACATTGCCGTTGTAAATGGTAATACTCTTAGTTTAAATGATATTGAACACACTGTTTTAAGACCCATTTTCACTGATCCAAGAATTCACTACGCGGTTAATTGTGCCAGCTTTAGTTGCCCAAATTTATCAAATCAAGCCTTCACCGCCAGCAACACCGAGCAACTACTAAACAAGGGTGCTCGTGCTTATGTGAATCATGCACGGGGCGTGAAAATACAGGGGAATGTTTTGAATGTGTCAAGTATTTACCACTGGTATATAGCCGACTTTGGTGGTGATCAAAGCTCGCTTATCAAACACTTTAAAAAATACGCCAGCAAAGAGTTACACGAAAAATTAACATGGTTTGAAAAGGCGGATGGTCCCCTTGAACATGATTACGATTGGAGTTTAAATAAGTCTAA
>JAPYOO010000079.1:2528-16923 GCA_029938135.1 Bermanella sp.
CAATCAGCCTGCAGGGTATTGCCTTTGCCGATAAATACGATAATTGTGCTCACTTATGGCGTTTCAAAAGATGATCCATTGCTGTTTGTGAAATATTATTATCAGTGCACTTAAGAAGCATAGCTGCGTCCAGCGATATTCCAGTTTGTACCATTACGTTCATTGCCAATGAATCTGCGTAACCTGTGTTGACTAAATAATGACCTTTCCCTGCTGTTGATTCTATTACAGGCTAGCTTTACACTCCCCTCCAAAATAAGAAGCCGCAACCCGTTTTTCGCAGCTCGTTTGTCGGTAAATTTTATAAACAGGCCGTTCAGTACATCTTTTAATTATATAAATATAAAAGAGAATTGGTTGTCAACCCTGTTTACTGGGATGATCAGACTTCAGCATTATTTAATTAAGCTAGAAAACTTAGTGTCGTATGAGAGTAATCCTTCGGCGTTAAACAAAGTTAAGGATTAAGATTGAAGTTAATATTTTGTGTAATCTTTTTGGTGACAGTTTTAAATGGCTGCGCTACTCAAGAAAAATATAGAACTAAGGTGAGTGCATTAGTAGGTGCATCTGAGGAGCAGCTCATTCAAAAATGGGGCGTACCACAAATGGTTGATAAGTTGTCAAACAATACAAGAAATTTAACCTATGTATCCATTATAAATATCGATGTACCTGAATCCAAACCTCAATTTCAAACAGCTGGTAATGTTGGGCAGGAAGTTAGAATGATAGAGAGTATACCAGGGTTAAGTTCAGCATTAATTTGCAATACAAAATTTCAAATACAAGATAACGTTGTAATTGACTGGCATATACAAGGAAATGATTGTAAATCTAACTAAAGGATTATAGCCATAAAAATATCAGGCGCTAGTCTACAAGTACCTTGCTACAAAGCTATCGCAACGCGGTTTTTGATTTCCCCTGAAAATTTAGTATGTATATGTTCGCAGGGTTATGGCTTTTAATGCTTGGCTTAATATTTATTATAATGTTTTGAAGGCAGCGCTCTCTAAACTGTCTTGCGCAGTCCAACCTTATATGATTATAAAAAATTAAATTCGAGGGAAATATGGATATTAAAATCGAACTCAACGGCCATATAGACGAGGCCGAAGTCATTGAACTGTATCGTGCAAACGCATGGTCGTCGGCAGATAAACCAGAGCAATTAATGCCAGCGTTACGAAACTCCCATACCCTTGTGACGGCGCGTAACGCAGGCAAGCTAGTGGGAATTGGTAATGGAATTTCGGATGGTCACTTAGTGGTTTATTATCCACACATGCTGGTTCACCCGTTAAGTCATGGAAAGGGTGTAGGTCGAAAAATGATGCAAGCGATGCAGTCTGTTTATAAAGGCTTCCATCAACAAATGCTCACCGCAGATGGTGACGCCATAGAGTTTTATAAGGCTTTGGGTTTTACCCGTGCCGGTAAAACCCAGCCTATGTGGGTATATGCAGGTAATGAACACTAAATTGAACCCTATCGCTGTTCGGTGGAGCCTTAATTAGAGTGAAAATTTAGCCCGCTAGGTTGTGGCAAGTAAAGCCTAAACAGGCTTAAAAAGAAGCTTAAATAGGGGATACAGCAGGGCTAGTACATTGCATTCACCACGAAATCTGGATTTGTTTGACTCTTACCAGCATTTGGTCATAGACCCAATTAAGGCAAATTAAGCCAAAAGTTGGTTTTTTGTACAGCGATTAATGATTAGTCCCACTAAACTCTTGTTTTTAGTACCGTCGCTACAGCCCATATAGTTAGGGGGCTGTAGGCCTGCACGTTTATGCCTTTAGAGTTATCTAGATTAGACAGTGGTTATCAATTGTTTTTTGAAAATTAACTGTTATGGTTGTGAATATATAGATGGCGGTCATGGATACTCTGCTTAAGTATTTGAGCGAAAACGGGCATTAAACCTCCCGAGCCGCAAATGAATTCTTATCAGCACCCAAACCGCATAACTTCACGGTTATGTGGTTTTGTCGTACATTTAGAATTTATATTTGAACTGGTGAATTCAGATATGAACCTTAATTTTCACCAACATCATGAGTAAAAGAAAATGGCTAAAGGTACAGTTAAGTGGTTCAACGCTGATAAAGGTTTCGGATTCATTACACCTGAAGATGGCAGCAAAGATTTGTTTGTTCACCATTCAGAAATTCAGGCTGGTGGCGGTTACGCTACTTTGAATGACGGACAAGAAGTTGAATTTGAAGTTGGCGAAGGTCAGAAAGGCCCTTGCGCAAATAAAGTTGTTCCTGTTTAAACAGTAACTTCTAACGCCGCTTTGCAACCTAGTTGCATGCGGCGTTAATACATATTCCCCCTGTAACACCCCTCGATCAAAGCGTCACTATTCCAAAGCACTACAGTTTAAGCTCACTTTTCAAAAAACATCCATCTATTCAGTACATCTAAAACCCGTATTTATAGCTCTTTTGTCTTCCACTTGCCCGATCTAAAGTACAACGTCATAAACAGCGCCTTAATACCAAAATCCAGTGCCGTTAAATAAAACATCCACTGCACCGCCATGGCCCATTCTAAAAACATAAACGGCAATATAAAGCGCACTAGTATTAAACTAACAAAACTAATCTTAAGTGGGTAAAGGGTTTCACCGGCACCACGAATAGCGCCGCCCAAAGCAAAGTCGGTGGCAATTAACGGCATGGCCAGCGCCACGATGGTTAAAAATAATTCCATATAATGCTGAACTTCAATATCGGTGGTGACCGCACGTGCTAAGTGCCCACCAAATAGCTCAAACCCAATGCCTGCCACCACCATAAAGGCCAGGCACATGCGCCAACCCCGCCAGCCAAACTTTTCGGCCAATTCTGGTTGCCCACGGCCCATGTACTGGCCCACAATCACCGCCGCCGACGATGCAAACCCCAGCGACACAAAGATAATTAAGGTTAAAAAGTTAATGCCCAAACCGTAGGCCGCCAATACCTCGTTGCCGTACGAGGCAATGGCCACCATGTACACCAAAAACCCCAGCTGCATTAGTGTTTGCTCTATGGCACTGGGCAAGGCAATGCGTATTAATTTATTGGTTTTAACACGAATAGCACTCAGGCTGGGGTAGGGCACGTTTAACTTATCCAAGCGCCACAAGGTGCCATACACCAGTAGAGACACAACCGAACCCATTACCCCGCCAATCGCTAAGCCTTCAGCGCCTAAATTGGGCAAACCAAACGATCCATGACTTAAGGCATAACATCCCAAGCCATTGCCCAACCCGCTAATGGTGGCCAGCACTAATGGGTTAATGGCATCGCCACTGGCACGCATGGTGGTGGTAAGCACAATATTAAGCGAGTAAATGGGGTTGAACAGGCATACCCAAAGAATAAGGTTAATGGCCAGCGTGCGGGCTTCACCTTGTAAATCAAACCAACCCACAATGGCCGTGGCCACCGCATAACAGGCAGCGCCCATTAATATAGAAACAGCAAGCCCCAGTAACATGGCGCTTTGTGTAGCTTGCCCCGCTTTAGTGTGGTCGTTTGCCCCTATGCTGCGCGCCACCAACGCCGACACCCCCGTAGCCAAACCAAACAGGGCTGCCTGTAATACAAAAAATACCCGCTGACTCACCGCCACCGCCGATGCTGCCTCGGGGCCTAAATCGGCCGCCAATACTATTTGCACCATGCCCACCGACGCCAACAATAAGTTCGCCAGCGTCGTGGGCCAGGCAATAGACCAAATGCTAGGGGGTAAGGTGGATGATGGGCTGCTGGTGGTCATTGGGTGGTCATAGCTCAGTGTAAAAAGTGGTGGCAACACGCAGCCTACCTTACATTTAAGCGTGAAAGGGCTTATTAGGCGAATTGCCCATGAAACACTCTATTGCAGAACCCCGCGCATATTGGGCGAAGGCTAACCTTCAGTTTTTTTAAGTTAAGTTTTTAAAAAGCTGTCGCATACGTGACTGAGAATATGTGTGCCGATGGGTACTGTGAATGGTGTCACTAGTACCACTGCGTGCGTGTGATTTTTTAACAATATAAAAAACAAAAAAGCCAAACAGAAAACCGTAAAACACAGCGAGTGGCGCTAATCTATGGGCCTTAAAAAATAACTGTAAACGTTCGTTGGTCGGGAGTGTGGCACGCCTAAAGAAATAATAATAAAAGGGTTTGATATGTCGTCAATTTATATTATTCGCCATGGCCAAGCGTCATTTGGTGAAAAAATTACGATAAGCTCTCTACACTGGGGGAGTATCAGGCGCAGTTAACCGCCACCTATCTGGTTAAGTCTAATGTGGTATTTGATGTGGCGTACAGTGGCAGTTTAATAAGGGTACCTCTATTCATTGGTTGCGGTCTGAAACTCACACATACTGGGTTTGCCGGCCTATAATAACGACGTAGAGCATGTCCCGTAATAAACGCTTCTATTACCCACTGCAGCTACCACGCCGACAAAATTTCACTCAGTTACTACAACGACCATTCGTTTTTACGCCTGCTAGGCAATGAAGACGCCATAAACACGTCATTGTTTTTAGCGAGGCGCCCAAGTCGATTAAATAAATAAGATAAGCACGGCGACTAGTAGGCTGCGGTTTACGTGTAATTAAACCCTGTGTTTCTAATGTGTTCAGTATTCTAGTGGTGGTGTAATGCTCTATGCTGCAACGTGTGGCTAATTCAGTTTGTGTTAAGCCGTCTTCCTGCCACAAAATTAACAGTGCTGGCCACTGGGCAGTTTTTAAATCCAACGGCCGTGTCATTATTTAAAACAGCCAGCAGGCAACCTAAGTTATTAGGCGCTGATGTTTTATTTTTATCGTTCATTGCAAGGCGGCAATAATAATAACAATGGTCACACCGCTGCACACTAACCAGGTTAACGATTTTACATTACTGGCTAACATGGGTGGCTGTACGTGTTCGGGCATTTTAATGCGGCCAGTAAACATGGCGCGTATTAAATGATGGCCGGTAAAGCGATGTACCAGCGCCGCTAAAATGTGCAGGCTGGTTAGGGTGATTAATAGCAGCGCATTGGTTTCATGTATTTGCTTAAGTGTGCGAATAACCGAGCGGCCCAATAAGTCTTTGCCCTCAATCCAACCAGACATCAATAAGCCAAGACTGCCTTGCAAAAACAACGAGCCAATTAAAAGCACCACCATAAGCCCGCCTAATGGATTGTGCCCGGCTGTTACTTGATGCTGGCCGCGAATGTAGCGCCATATTGTGGCTGGCGAAAAACAAAACTGCGCAAAGCGGGCGGTATCACTGCCAAATACGCCCCAGCCCACTCGCCATATTAGTAATACCGCTAATACCGTACCCAGCCACGTATGTGTTTCTTTAGCGTCTAAGCCGACAACGCCGCTCACACCAAAATAAGCAGTGGCCACTAAGCCAAAAAACAGCACGGCCTGTAACCAATGATAAATACGTGTTGATAAATCCCAAATTTTTAACATGACGGCCTGTGTCTAATATTGTTGCATTTGCAACTATAACAAATGCCCTGTACCTTTCAAATCTATCACTATACGCAAGGGATTTACTGCTCATGAAGTACCGCTTATCAACAGGCCTGCTGTGTCTTTTACTGGCAAATATGGTAATGGCACAATCTGATATAAAATCAGAGGCCACCCAAACTCGCCAACAGGTTTACAGCAGTATTGAAGAGCAAAGTGAGTTGCTAGAAGATCTAGTTGATGATGAAAAATGGCAAGAAGCGGCACCCTTAGCGCAAGACCTAGCAAAAAAAGTATCAAGGTTAAAAACCTTGTTCCCAGAAAGCAGCAAAGACGAAGGCCGTGCCCGCGATTCTGTATGGGAAGAGTGGCCAGAATTTAGCCAGCGCCTACAAACCTTAGAAAAAGACTTTTCCGATGTATCACTTGCCATTGCCGCAGGCGATTACGATAAAGCTGAAGACAGCCTAGATGATGCAACTTCGGCTTGTGATTCCTGCCATATGTCGCACCGTGCACTTTGGTAAAGCCGGGTTTTTTTACAATAACCCAACCCTTAACGTTCACGCGCAGTTAATAAGAGTAAGAAACGCACAGATCCCTATGCTGCTCATATCAGCGTGCAATATGGGGTAGGCTGGCGATTAAAATGAGTACGTTTGATAAATACAATGCAGCAATGGATATGGCAGCAACATAAAATGTCTTGAGAAATTGTCTGTGTAGACAGCACTACTCAATATCACATACAAAGGATAACTAAAATATAGGTGCGCGCTCTTGTAAAAGTTGGATAAATTCTTTCATATATACAGGTAATTCTTGCGGCAATGTAACTGCAGACCAACTTCGTTTGGCCCAATTTACTTTCAAAGGTCGTGCTGTGATATTTTCTTGATCTAACCAGGGTTTAACGGCCCAATCAGCCATAATCGCCACACCTAACCCGGCACTGCACCACTGAATAATACCCTCGGTAAGTGGCAGCTCAGTTGTATGTAAACTCTTAATATCAACATAGGCGGCTAACCCCAAAAGCAGTTTCTCTTTTGCGTTAGGGCACAGTAATAAGTGATGTAAAATCAACTGCTGAGGTGTAATAGCTTGCAACGATGCAAGTTCATGATCTTGAGGCATAACGACTATTAATTCGTCTTTAAATATAATATGATTTTGAAATCGGGCTTTGCTTGGAGCCATGCGAATGGCCACATTAATGTCACCCGATTCTAACAACGCCGATAATTGATTGCTGGCTTGCGGTTGTAGCTCTATGTTTACTTCTGGAAAGCGTTTTTTAAATTCAGGTATTATTTTAGGAAGCCAGTGAAACGAGGTATAACATTCTGTGGCAATACGCAGTGTGGCTTTTTGACCTTGGCGGATTTTAACAATATCTGACTGCATGGCGTTTAGTTCACTCAGTACTTTTAGTGCGTACTCTAAAACGCAGCGCCCAGTCTCGGTGATGATCAACTTTTTACCATGGCGCAGAAATAGTATTTCACCCAGTGCTTCTTCTAAAACCTTCAATTGATGGCTTAAGGCAGACTGTGTTAGATGTAAGTACTTAGCAGCGGCAGATAGCCCACCCTCTTCAGCGATGGCTTTTACCAATCTAAAGTGTCGCAATTCAATGCGTTTAAGCACAGAGTCCATAGTCGCTACCTTTACGTTTAAATCTACAATATCCATTAATCTATTTCATCATATCCATCAAAACAATGAATTATATTAATGGTATTAAGGATAATACACTGGGCTTCCACATAAAAGAAAGAACTAACTATGTACTCACTTTATTACCAGCCATTCGCGTGTTCCTTTGCAATTCATACTGCTTTACAAAAAATCGCTGCACCTTATGAATTACATAGAATAGATTTAAATAAACAAGAACAAATTAAAGATGGATTTTTAACGATCAACCCTTTAGCTCAAGTCCCTGTGCTTAAATATCAAGATAAAACGATACGACAAGCCGGTGCAATTTTATTATTTTTATCCGAGCAACACCCTGAAGCCCAACTGCTTCCAGATGTTTCGTCACCTGATCGCGGCCTAGCGTTAGAGACGCTATTTTATCTTTCAAATACAGTGCACCCGTTATTCTCACGTTTATTTTATCCGGAACGCTTTGCTGAAGATGGCGCTAAAGAAGTCAAAAAAATTGCGCTAAAAAAAATACGCTCGGTCTTAGAAAACTTTGATCAATTATTCTCTAAACAAGACTACAGCATTAACAATCACCTATACGCGACAGACTATTACTTACTGGCGATACTAAACTGGTTACGCTTATTTCAAGTAGACATAACAGATCTAGTGCATCTTAAATCGTATATTCAACGAGTGAAAAAAAATATGGAAGTACACACTATTTTAACAAAAGAGATGCAGGTTTTTGCGGCTTAGCGGCACTAACAGCAATAACGGATGTATCCAGAGCATCTAGTTAAGTCTGTACTTATAAGCTTACACTCTACGGGTCAGGTGATGTCTTTTTCCTAAGCGCATAACCTGACCCTTGCCCCATCAGGCAGCATCTTCTTTCATGGCTTTTATAAACTCTTGTTTCATTGTGTGGCCTTTTATAGCGGGCGCAGCAATGGCATCAATGGCCAGCTTGCCCACTAAAATAATAGGGGCGGTGGCCAGTGCATCTAAAAACCAAGCCAAAGGCGTTGCCATTGCACCCAAGTATTCCGGCATGTTGGTAAGCGCGGGCAGTGTGTATAAACCTGTTAGGGCATGCAGTGCCAAGGCCACCCAAAACCCAAAGCAATACGGGCAACGCCAAGCTTGATACAAGTACGCCAATGGCGCGGGCAGGCGTGCCAACAGCCAATTAAACCACGTACCCCATTCCGGCAGTTTTTCCCAAATCAAAAGGTAAGTAGATAAACCTATTAAGGCCAATGTGAAATCCATGGTGATGCTCCGCTGTGGTATAAAAGTCGTTTTCGGCTGTTTATTCTAGGGGTTAATAATGGCAGTAATTAAATAAGGGCAGTAGAGCGGGGTTTTTGTTAAAATCGGCTTATTGTTCTTTTATGGGCTTTTTAGTCTTTTTAATTAGTAGCGTCTTTAGGCGTACATACGCAACAGGCCACAGATGGAAAACATACATTTTAGCCACGACATTAATGTGGGTTACCAGTTTATTAAAGACGTGCCCAGCAATCACAACGCATCGCATACCGAGCATGTGATCAGCTTTATAGATCAAGGGCATATGCAAATAGAGCAGGGCCAGGCCATAAATATTAAGCCCGGCATGTTAGTGCTAGTACCCGCAGGCGTGCCCCATAGCCAGTTTTCGGGTGAAAATGTGGGTGTATGGTGGGTAAGTTTTTGCACCAGTTGTTTAAACCTAGATGAAAGCCATTCGTTAATGGCGCCCTTTGCTCAGGTAAGGCTGGGCGCGTTGGCGGTGTTTGAGTTGCCAACTGATCAACAAGCTTACTTAGTGTCATTAATGCAGGCACTTAAAAAAGAACGGCAAGTAGGCGGTAGTGATTCACCCCAAGTAATGAAGTGTTTATTAATGCTTATTCTTAACGAGGTAAAACAAGCCCGTAACGCCATGTTGGCTGCCCCAGCTAATGGGGATACCCGCGTGGCAAAGGCGCTTGAGTTTATTCAAAAAAACAGCTTAAAAGCGATTTCGTTAAAAGACGTGGCCAACCATCTGCATTTAAGTCCGGCTTATTTAGCCACCACCGTGAAAAAAAATACCGGGTACGCTATTGGTGAATGGATTAACCGCAGCCGCTTAACCCATGCGTGTTCGCGGTTACTGCACACCGACGAAAAAATAGATCGTATTGCGAATCAGGTGGGGTGGAGCGACGTAACCCATTTTATTAGAATGTATAAAAAAGCCTATGGGCAAACCCCAGCTGCTTGGCGTAAACATAATAAAACTTAAGGCCGCGCGGGTATTTTCATTATGACAATACATCAGCGCTAAACCCCCCAGTAAATGCCATACTCAGAATAAATATTGGGTAAAAAGTGTGCAAAAAGGACGAAAAAATGAACAACCTTAGCAACACCGCAGGCAATACAAGAGGCAACAAAAAAGTCCGTATAGGGTGTGCATCGGCCTTTTACGGCGACAGCCAATTATCGGCCCGCCAGTTAGTAGACGGCGGCAACCTAGACTACCTAGTATTTGATTACCTAGCCGAAGTCACTATGGCCATATTAGCCCGCGCAAAAGCCAAAGATGCCAACCTCGGTTTCGCGGTAGACTTTGTAAGCGTGGCCATGAAAGACGTACTGGCCGACTGCTCCAAACAAGGCATAAAGGTGGTGGCCAACGCAGGGGGTGTAAACGTACCCGGCTGCATCAGCGCGTTACAAAAACTGTGTGAAGAACAAGGCCTAAATTTAAAAATTGCCGGTGTTTACGGCGATGATCTAGCCGCCCAGGCTGGCACCTTAAAAAACCAATTTGATTTATCCGAGACCCAAACCGGCGAGCCCTTGCCCGAAAAACTGGCCAGCATGAATGCTTACCTAGGCGGCGCACCAGTAGCGCAAGCTCTAGCCGCAGGGGCCGATGTAGTGGTCACCGGCCGTGTGGTAGATAGCGCAGTAGTGATAGGCCCGTTGTTACACGAATTTGGCTGGCAGCTCACTCAGTACAATCAAATAGCCCAAGCCGCACTGGCAGGCCACGTAATAGAATGCGGAGCCCAATGCACCGGCGGCAACTTCACCGACTGGCATTTAGTGCCCGACTTTGCAGACATGTCGTACCCCATTGCTGAAGTAAGTAGCGATGGTAGCTTTGTGGTGGAGATTCCGCCTAACACCGGCGGGCTGGTAAGTGTTGCTACCGTGGCCGAACAAATAGTGTACGAAATAGGCGACCCCGCCAACTACCTACTGCCCGATGTGGCCTGCGATTTTAGCCACGTAAAATTACAACAGATTGGGATAAACCAAGTACGTGTAAGTAATGCCCAAGGCCGCGCCCCAGGCAACCAATATAAAGTGTGCGCCACTTATGTAGACGGCTACAAATTAATGGGCCAGTTTTTCATGGGCGGCCAACGCTGTGCCCAAAAAGCCCGCACCAGTTTAAACGCATGGGTGGCGCGCACTCAAAAAGTTTTTGCGCAAAAGGGCATAAGCGATTACCGCGAAGTGAGCATAGAAATAATAGGCGCGGAAGACACCTACGGCTCACACGCCACCGCGCAAAATACCCGCGAGGTCATGGGCAAGTTTGGCCTGCACCACAACAACAAAGAGGCACTGATATTTGCCTCCATGGAAATGGCCTACCTAGCCACATCGGCCACCCCCGGCATGAGCGGTTTTGCGGCGGGACGCGCGCGGCCACAACCGTTAATGCGCATACACTCCACCTTAATTAATAAAGACGCGGTACCGGTGATTATTCAGCTGGGCAGCGAGATCATTGTGGAAAAGGTATTTGAATCTGCAGGGTCGGTTACCACGCCTAAGTGTCGGTTTGATAGTGATGTGGTTACTGAGGGTGTTGCGATTAATAGCGCACAGGCAAACAGCCAAGACTTAGTAAGTGTACCGCTAGAGCAATTGGCGTATGCGCGCAGTGGCGATAAAGGTGATAACGCCAATATTGGGGTTATTGCGCGCAAGTCTGAATACTTGTCTGCTTTGTATCAGCAGTTAACGAGTGAAGCAGTGGCGGAGTTTTTTGCGCACTTGGTTGAGGGTGAGGTGGAGCGGTTTGAGTTGCCGGGGTTTGATGCCTTTAACTTTTTTATGACACAGGCGTTAGGGGGTGGGGGGACTGCATCGCTTAGGGTGGATTCGCAGGGTAAGGCGTTTGCGCAGATGCTGTTGTCTAAGATGATTAGGATTCCTAATTCTTTGCTGGATTAGGTTTGGGTGTAGGTTTGGCTTGTTGGGTGTGTGGAGTTAAGTTTGTTTTTGTGTTGTAGAAAAACGCAATGTATGATTTGTCTCCCTTTTGCAATGATAACGACAAATTAGTTTGTGGTAATGTATCCGGGGTCTAAGTGAGTAACTTTTTACTCGCCCCTCAATGAGTTCCGCCCATTACTTTCCTCATAAGACCTTCAGAATTTTCTGCTATTGCCTTTGTCAGGTTTAAATATTGGTTTTTACTTTATTGCCATTCGGATCAGGCCTTGCCTTCTGCCTAAGCACACAATACATAATTCTATAGCGAATATGATTGTCATCCCATTTTAAAAATTATTGGATTTTATGCTTAAGTGCGACGTGAAGTATTTTTTAATAATTCGGTTGTTAAGTGCGCTTGTTAAGTGTGGCTGAATTTAAGACGGGGCGCGTCTCGTTTTTTATGTGGTTTAGCAAGACTTTATCATTTTGTCGGATAAATCCTTGTATGTAGTAACTAAGCATATTTGAATAATTATTTCATTAATAGTGACGTTATATAACTTTGCAAATTCTCCTGCGGTTCTATAAAGCACTGGCTTGCCGGTTTCTGCCCGTTTTATTGATGCTAAAGAAATTAATATATTTTTTGACCTACAATAATTGGCAAGCTTTTCCTGACTGAACCCAAGATCCCTTCTGGATAATACCAAGTAATGAGTATTTAGTTGAACGCGACCATTCATGTTTATTCTCCCTAAAGAGTTTTGTGAAACAGTAAAGCAATCTTATTGTTATTGAAATTACGCTATATCATTAAAAATCTTAATTTAATTATATGCACGCTAATACTAGGGTCTTTGTCTTATAAAAATGTGTGTATAAAACTAATTGAAATTATATATTTAGTGCTAAGAATGATTTAAAAAAACAGATTCATTATATTTCATGTTTTATGAATTAATTATGACAACTGATACCAATGTGATTCTGATGTGAGACTGAATGCACTTAAAAATGCTTGTAGTGTAGTCATGTGAGCTATCCAAGGGTAAAACAAAAAAGGTAAATAGTACTCTTATTTTAGAGAACCTAATGCCTATGAAATCCTATTAAGAGGGCTCACGTAATGTAGTAGATATTAATAAACTAACTTAAGGACTATCTAATGATTTTTAAGAAGCTAATTTTACCTGCTGTTCTAAGTGTTGCGTCTTTAGCCGCAACCAGTAATGCTTTTGCTTTAGATGTTAAAGCAGGGCCTATTTGGAATCATGACCATGCTATCTCTTTATGCCCTGAGATAACTAAAAACTACGGTGGCTGGACTGGGAACTGGCGTACAATTGAGTGGGGTAAGATGTCTGTATGTGGTGCTAAAGGCGGTACCACTAGTTCAAACCCTTATGATGCACCTGCAGGTCCTATTTGGAGTAATTCAGATGCACCAGCAAAGTGTTATGCGGCAACTCGTTATTACGGCGGTTGGAATGGCAATTGGACTACCACCATTTGGGGGCAAATGTCAGTTTGTGGTGCCAATGAAATTGTAGATACTACTTACTAAAATATGGTTGATTAAGATAATCATCTAATTGTAAATATGCCCGAGAATTAAATACTCGGGCATATTTTTGTTTTAATGATTTAAAGGACCTAGTGGCTGCCTCTTATTATTCTCTCCTTGTAGCTCTAATTAGTCGGCCTTAGCTGGAATTTCCTCTTTATCAGTTTCCTATGTTAACGATACAAACACTAATGAGACACTTGTATAATTAATGCTGGATACTGGGAAGTTTAGATCCGCAATCAGCGTTCCATCTTTTGCGTAGTTGTATATATGGTTTGCAGAAGACAGATAAACATTTTTATCTGGGCCCGCCGCAATACCACTGATATCCGCCGCAACATTTGCATAAGAAAGTTGATTAAGACTAAGATCGCGTACAGTGAAACCCTGTTGAGAGCCATTGTAAGACGCAAAGACAAGATCACCTAATACACTCACATCAGTGTAGTTAATGCTATTGCTTGGGAATGTCATATCTTGAAGCTGTTCGCCGTTGGTTTTTACGTGGTAAATATGATTTTTAGACGCGATATACAAATCGTCATTATTTCCTGCTGCAATGCCACTGGCAGTGTACGATGTTGCAAACCAACTCAGTTGATTCAAATCTAAATCTCGTACCGTTACGCCAACTTGTGAACCTTCGTATGCCGCAAACACTTGATCGCCTTTAATGGTTACACTGATGTATTGAATGCGATCATCAGGAAATGCCATATCTTTGATAAGTGTGCCGTCCACTTTGTAATGATAAAGGTGATTGGCCGCTGCAATATAAAGATCGCCATTAGCGCCAGCCGCAATGCTATTGATTTCGGCATCAATTCCAGTAAATGAAATTTGCTCTAAATTAAGGTCACGTACAGTGAAGCCTTTTTGTGAGCCATTGTAGGATGCTAGAGCAAGATTATTTGTCATAAAAAATTCCTTTTATTACTGGGTGTATAGAATGAATAGTTAATGATGCGGACAATCGTAATTAATACAAAAGTCTAAAATAAAGCCAAGTTAATGGCTGGAGGTATACTATTCGTAAACACCAAATGAAAACAATCGGCTTTATTTATTAGAACAGGAGCTATGAGTGGTAAGTGTAATAGTGTGATTCACCCCAACCTTAAACAAAGCTGAAGGTGGTAAAATCAAAAAGGCGAATCGCTATGAATATTCAAGTATTGGGTGTAGATATTGGCAAGATACCACAGGATGTTTGATTGTGCGTAAGCAACTTACCAATAAATAATTTTCTGTCTATTTGGAAACTTACCACCCTGTAACATATTCAAGGCTAAGCGTGACACTACAGTTAGAGTGTGCCGCATAGGCAGTCATGCTTCCGACTAAGGTTAAGTGATTGGAGAATATCGCTTACTAGGCATGGCTGCCTGATAGAGTTAAGTGGTTTCTAAGTATGACTGTCTGATTTACGTCATTTTATTTGCGAATGAAAAGGCGGTGGCAAATCTTGCATTTTCCCTAAGAGC
>JAPYOO010000361.1 GCA_029938135.1 Bermanella sp.
TTAGGTTCCAGTGCCGCAAGGTGTGAGAGTTCGAGTCTCTCCGTCCGCACCATTCATAAGACCCAAGCGGTTAATATACATTCGTTTTTCCTTTTAGGAGGCCGTATCGTAGTCAAAATCGTAGTAACTTCTTACCCTCAATATACCTTCGTTTAAGACAGTATTTATTACTTTCAAAAGACGATTCCCGTTGATATTCAACACCATTACACATCCAAACGCATCTCCTTTAGTCTGCGAACGAGATCTAGGCGTAATGCTGAGACAGCTGCTAAGGTTATCGCATCTAAGCTCCATTCTATTGATTGCGCCCTTTTCTTAATTAACCTATCGGCTCCAACCACTTTTTTAGGTGTTTACGAGCGAATAATCCTTTTCAAAGAACTCTGATGTAGGTTGCCTCTGCTTTAATTGTGGTAGGCCGCCGCTATGTTAATTCGGCCTAACACATGCACTTGCCTCATTAACTAAAAAGTTACTTGTTGGTGAGGGGATTTGAAAAGGACGATTATATAGCAGTAAACATAATTAATAGCTAAAGTGAAATGTATCTAGACGCGCTTGTGCTACGTCATAAACTTCCTGATAACGTATTGGATTTTGACTAATTAAATCCACACTTGAATCCCCAAGACCCTTAGCATAATCGATCCACTTTCGCATTATAAGAAGGTCGCTTAGGTTCAAACCCGAAAGGCTTGGCCTTAAATTTTTCTTGGGGTGTATGGGGTTTTTTATATCATAGTCTTCTTCAATAATCTTCCAATCTTCATTATAATCCATTAATTGAGGGCCAGAGTTATTGATTTCTTTATAATTAGGGAAAGAAATGGGATATTCCGAACAGCCTCTTTTTACCGTAGAGGATAGTCCTGATCCAATGCGTTGTTTGACGACCATATCGAGAGACTTAGCAACTTGGTTAGCTTGTTTTAGCCCAGAACAGTAAATGAGTCCTTTATAAAACCCAGGAATTTCTGGTCTCAACTCGACCATACACTTACGAGTATTATTTCCATTAAGCTCTAATTCATCAAAAATCAAAAACATCTTCATTAGCTCGATTATAGATCTAGGCTCAATTTGAACCTTGTAACAACCAAAACAAAACTCAGGAATAACATCATGTGTATTAAAGATCGAAATGTGTCTTTTACAATTCAAGTCAACTGAATTATTCCGATAAGTCTGGCTTAGTTGAGTTGTAAGTTCTAAGCCCTGACTAGTCATATAGTTTGAGGACGTGGAAAATAAGTCAACAACTTGACCGTCACTGATGGTGTTGGAAGCGTTACCTTTTACACCAATTTTTCGAATTGCTTTGTTAACCCTAACTATCAGATTCGAATGTTCTTTTCGGGGAGTATAGGTGCTTAGCAAAGTAACCAGATTTGTTTTCGCTTCAGCATAATCAGGCTTAATCTTTAGAGCCATGTTGTAGTTGTCGACAGCCGCCTCTAGGTCACCCTTATCATTTAGGGTATTGCCTATGTTGTTATAGGGCTCAGCATAGTCAGGTTTCATTTTTAGCGCCTGCCTATAGCTGTCTATAGCGGCTTCTGTGTCACCCTTATTGCTCAAGGCAATGCCCATGTTATTATAGGCCTCAGGGTAGCGAGGGTTGATCAGCACCGCCTTGTTGTAGCTGTCTATAGCTGCATTTAAGTCACCTTTTTGATTCAATTGAACACCCAAATTGTTATAAGCCTCTGCATAGTCTGGTTTAATCTTTAATGCCTGTTTGTAGCTGTCTATAGCAGCCTCTGTGTCACCCTTATGGCCCAGGGCAATACCCATGTTGAAATAGGATTCAGTGTAGTCAGGTTTAATCTTTAGGGCCTTTTTGTAGTTCGCTATAGCGGCATCAAACTGCCTTAAACCAACATTGGCAGCCCCAGCAATATTGTAGAGGACGACTGAATTTGGGAACCTCTTCAACATTTGACTGGACTCAAGCAAAGCTTGCCGCAGCTGTCCATGAGTATAGAGGTTGATGATAGACTGCAGCTGTTCGATAGAAGGGTCTTTGAGTGCTCCTGTGGAGTCCCTAGGTAATGCTTGTAGAGCGACTAGCGAAGCCTTATTCTTTGGAAACTTTTGTAGAATGTCTTGATAAATATTCTTGCCTTCTTCGAGATGTCCATCTTTTAATTTTCGCCTCGCTAGTTTTAAAGCTTTATCAAGTTTGATAGTATCTAGGATGCTGGTTTTGGCAGAACTAGACCCTTTCGACCCCATCGTGTTGGCCTTATTTGCCTTCAAGCCTTGCTGAGTGAGTTGTTGTTCTAACTGATCCAAAGCCTCACCTTTGCCCCCTTTATGTCTAGCCTCAGCTAACACCGCTTGTGCTTCGCCTGAGCGACCTAGTTTGATCAACGCATGGATATAGCTCAGCCAGAATTGACCTATGCTTGCATTAGCTTTTGAGGCTGCTTTAAAGAAGGGTAGCGCCTCTTGTATCTTGCCAACGCCAACAGCCAGCACACCCATATTATGGTTAGCATCAGGATGCTTGGGTTGGCCCTTAAGAATAGCAGTATAAAGCCTCTCGGCTTCTTGAAGCTGACCAGCTTTATGCGCTTCAACACCCTTCTTTAGGGCTTCTGTTGCTGTCAGTTCCATAAATCAGTCCATAACGTATTTGTTGCTGTGATACTAACATTGAGGTACATCTATTTAAAGGTTATTTGGATAACAGCTTGCGCGCGTTTGCACCACTTAAAAAGCCTTTGAAGCCCTTTGCCTGTCTACATACAAGATAACCTTAGCTATCTTTTATGTAAATTTCACAGGCATCCCAAATATCCCTCTGATGTGTCTAGGAGTCTGAATATATTTACCACTGTTAGTCTTAAGGGGTCCCCCATGCCTTAGCTGTGGGATTAGAGGGGGTAGTCTGCTCTACATACAGAGCC
>JAPYOO010000362.1:0-1589 GCA_029938135.1 Bermanella sp.
ATTTTTATAGATTGAAGGTACCAATTTGTCGACGGTGAATTTACAGGATTTAGTATTGGATCGAGCGTCTGCCATTCCGCTTAGTCAGCAGCTTACTCTTCAATTGAGTCATTGGGTGGTATCTGGTCGATTAGCGCCTGGCATTCGGCTTCCCGCTTCACGGGTGCTCGCGCAAGATCTAAAGCTCAGCCGCAACACCATTAATACCGCCATAGATCAATTACGTGCTCAAGGCTACCTCACCAGCCAGGCCGGCAGCGGCGTGTTTGTGAGTACCGATTTACCGCAAAAGGATAAACCGCTACTGAAAGCCTCTATTCAAGGGTTAAAAGAATACCCCCCTTTGTCGGACTATGGTGAGCAACTGCAAAAAAATGACTTCAAAGAGCGTAGCGGCCAATTGCCGTTTACCCCGGGCGTGCCTGATTTAAGCGCATTCCCTTATAAGATTTGGCAAACCCTTATGCGCCGTCACAGTGACCGCGCCATCTTAGGTGGTTATCAAGGTAATCAAGGCTATAAACCGTTACGTGAGAATCTAGCCCACTACCTAAATAGCTCACGTGGCTTACGCTGTACTCCCGATCAAATCATTATCACGCAGGGCGCGCAGCAGGGTTTGGCTTTATGCACTCAGCTGTTACTAAACCCAGGCGACCACGTTTTACACGAAGAACCCGGTTACATGGGCGCCCGCAAAGCCTTTACCGCTATTGGCGCTAATATCAAGCCACTTATCATGGGCACTGATGGTTTAGATGTGAGCCAATTGCCCTTAAAAACAAGCGCTAAATTGCTTTATACAACCCCCACCCACCAATACCCCATGGGGGGAATACTGCCCACAAGCGACCGTTTACAGCTGCTAAATTGGGCCGACAAACACCGTTTATGGATAATAGAAGACGACTACGACAGTGAGTTTCACTTTTACACAAACCCCATTGCCGCCATGCAAGGCATGGCCGAGCTGAGCCCAGTGATTTATCTAGGCAGCTTCAGTAAAACCTTACAACCGGGACTTCGCTTGGGTTACTTAGTGGTTCCTAAGCCGTTAGTAAGTGCGTTTGTACAAGCTAAAAGCTTTATTTGCGGAGAGTCGCCATTATTAAGCCAAGCGGTGGTGTCTGACTTCATTGAAGAGGGTCATTTTATTCGCCACCTAAGGCGCATGCGCTTAAATTACCAAAAAAAATGGGAGCATATGCAGTCACTTTGTGAACAGCATTTACAGGGCACAATGACCCCTATCGCGCAAAGCGCGGGCATGCATTTAGTTTTGCAGTCCAATAACCCCCAGCTTGACGACGTCAGGTTACACCAACGATTTAGCCAAGCCGGTTTTGGCAGTTCGCCATTAAGTTATTATTACCAAGGGGAAGTAAAAAAACGCGGCTTAGTATTAGGGTTCTCTAATACCAACGAACAAGAACGAGAACAGGGTATACAAACTTTGGCAGGCCTACTTTCACGGAGTGATCTTTAAAAGATCGGGCAGGGGCTGCCCTCTTACAATCTAAATCTAAACTCGGTCGCACCTGTACGAGCTCACCCCGTGGGCGATATTTAAAGTAGGCTGCAATCAATTA
>JAPYOO010000362.1:1689-2911 GCA_029938135.1 Bermanella sp.
GCATCCCCATATCAACTAATCAACATGTTAGTGTCTAGACCTAATGAACTGGATTTAGTGATTCTTTCCGAAATGACTGGACGAATATTAATCGAAAAGAGCTTTCCTGAGGCTGGCATAGTCATGGCAAGTCATAGCTTGCACAATATCCCCTCATACCATTACCTTCATGAAAGTAAAAAGACTTGGCTTCCCCTCATACAAAAATCTCTTAATGACATGCTTGAAAGCGGTGAAATACTTAAGATGAAAGAAGCCTTTATTTTGAACGCAATAAAAAAGTGAAGGATGAGCCTATTTTCTAAACCTCTCACTTCCTCATTCACATCCATTTCAACTTATCACTCATAATTACCTATCGGAAAATAGTATTACACACTTTTAAAAATCCACTACTCAACCGCTGTTGTTTGACAGCCACTTAATCCCTAGGCATTCTTTGCTTGATATTAATTGGCACTGAAATCAGCCCCAAGCTAGAACCTCTCTAAAAAATTAAGTATGGAAAATATTCTATGGAAGAAATAACCAGCTCAGCATCCCTGTTCGCTTCTGAATGGGTAGATTACGCCGTCGCCATTTTGTTTGGAGTGGTGGTTATTGCACTAATTTTAAGATTTAGCGATAACGGCCCTAAAAAGATATTATCTATATTGGCGGTCATTGGCACGGTGGTGTTATCAATCTTTTTTACCAATAAGAAAAACAAGTGGTCTAAGGAAAAACTAGATAAACATAATAAAGATGTGGAAGGTTTTTTAGCCACTATTAAAGAGCGTGAAGACACCATTAAGAAAAACAATCTATTAATTGACGATTTAACACAAAAGAAACAAGGCTTAATAGACAGTGCCAATACAGATAAAGACGAGCTAGAAAAACTTAACCAACAAATAGAAGAACGCATAGAGACCTCAAAATCCTTAAAAACAAAAATTGACGAGCAGCAAAAAGTCATCCAAGCCGCCACAGACACGATTAATGCCGAAAAAGAGTTACCCTCTATTGACGACATACTTAACAGCAGCACAAAAAAAGGTGAGCAAAAATGAAGTGGTTAATAATATTAACCCTAATGATCAGTACATCTGCATTTTCAGATACAGTAGATTACGAATTGGCCTTCAATAAGTTAAAAGGGGCTTATTCACAGTGCCAAACTAAGATTGATAATCGAGATGTTAAAATTGCCGCTCTTGAGCAGCAGCTAAAAAACTTTCAG
>JAPYOO010000363.1 GCA_029938135.1 Bermanella sp.
ACAGATACAGATACAGGCATGGGCACCGACACCGGCGGCACAGCTAACAATTCATTCAATCAGGCACCACTGGCCTTAAACGGCGCGTTTGTAGTAATGGAAGGGGACTCCATCAGCGGGCAAGTGATTGCCGAAGATATTGAAAACGACACTCTTAGCTATGAAGTGGTTAACCAGCCACAGTCAGGCGCGGTTACGTTTAATAATGCCAGCGGCCAGTTTTCTTATAGTGCAGGCAATAGTGCCACCAATAATACTGATTCTTTTAGTTTTAGAGCATTTGATGGTGAGCACTATTCAAACACCGCAACTGTAACGCTTAGATATTCCCAACACACGGGCGTGACTTTACAAGGGCGCAGCGATGGTATTGGGGCAGACTTAGTGATTATTGGTGATGGTTTTACCCAAGGCCAAATGACTGAATTTCATCAAGCCGTAAACGAATATGTAGACTTTATGTTTGAGTACGAACCTGAATTTAAAAACCATAAAAAGGCGTGGAACATTCACCGCATAGATTTAGTGTCTCAAGAGTCGGGGGCTGATAATAGTAACGGATCAAATACAGTCAACACCGCACTAGACAGTCACTTTAATTGTTCAAACATAGATCGCCTTTTATGCGTCAGTGCCAGTAAAACATTTTCAGCAGTCAATCAAGCATTCCCTCAATGGGACAACATTTTAGTCATTGTAAATTCTAGTAAATACGGCGGCGCGGGTTACAGCAGCGGCATAGGCACAGTGTCATTAAGCGGTGCCGCTAAAGATGTGGGGTTACACGAAATGGCCCACAGTTTTGCCGGCCTTGCCGATGAATATACCTATGGCGGCAGCAATGCCCCAACCCGTGAACCCAGCTCGGCCAACTCCACGATTAATAATGATATTAACAGCGTGAAATGGAAACACTGGCTGGGAACGGGTTCAGGTAACAGCACCATCGGTTTATTTGAAGGCGGCCAATACGTATCGAACGGTGTATGGCGCCCCACTTCAAATTCTATTATGCGAAGCCTAGGTAATGCTTTTCATGCGGTAAATAAAGAAGCCTGGACCTTATCAGTGTATGAACATGGCGGTGTATTCCATAGCAAGATGCCTGTTAATTCACAGGTTTCACAACAAAACGGTGATAATACTCAATTTAAAGTAAACACGGTTATGGGCGCAGGCGCACAAAGTTTACGCTGGTACATTAACAACCAAGAGCAAACCTCACTGAACGATAAAAGTGAAGTGACATTAGGCAATGATCAAAGTAATAATTTTACCGTACGCGTAGATATAACCGATAAAACCGGCAACATTCGTAAAGACGATGATGGTTTTTCCAGTGACAGTATTTCTTGGGAGGTAAGTGTTCAATAACTTTTAGTGCTTCTTTATTAACTAAAAAACACACTGAAACCGTTGAATATTTAAAGTGAATATTATGAAATTATTTTTAAACATGTGCAAAGTTACACTCCTTACACTTACGACCTTAAGTGCATTTTTTATCAGTGCAGTAAGTTTAAGTGCGCCACCAGAGGAGGCGTTACAAAACAGTAATAAAACGCTGATGTTAACCCTGCAATTTAAACAAAATGACTACACCGTACTGGCTGCACAAGTTATTGATCAAAAACTGCCGGCCCGTTACGTGAACCCGCAGCAAGCGGACTTATTAGAGTTTCACTTAAAGAATCTGCAAGGAGACATCTTAGGGCAGGGTAAAATTGCCAATCCCCATGTATTACGTGGTGTATTGCATGAACATGAAAATGGCGAACCTCATGGCCAACAAATATTAGACGACAGCACGTTTGTAGTGCGCTTCCCTTATGTTGAAGGCATGCACGTGTTGGGTTTATTGCAAGATAGCCTGCAAAATGGCATTCAAGGTAGATCTTCTAATCAACCAGCGCCTATCACTCGTAACATATTGTTTTCAAACCACTTATAGTAAAAATGCAGAGGGTATAGGCCAACTTATACCCTCATCCCCCTCTTTCGTAACCCAAATGGCCCCGCCATCGCCTCTGTCTAAAGTCATAATTATTTCCTCTTTGTTACGAATGCCTATTCAAGTCAACACCCCATAAAATAGCGTCATAAATCACTATGTACTGAATGGATTCTAGGCTTACGAGGAAACACTATGCTTAACGTTACCCGCTTATTCAGCATTACCCTACTGTCCTTGGGCAGTATTATATCTATCGTTCAGCCAGCTACTGCGAGCGAAGATAAAACCCTATTATTAACCCTGCAATACCAGCAAGACGCTTTTCAAGTGGTGCATAGCCGTTTGCTAAACGAACATTTACCCAAACGCCACACGATTATTAGCAACCATGATGATTTATCGTTTAATGGCTCACAACACAATAATATTGAGCAAGACGTGGTAAATACCATTTTAAGTGACGTAAATTCAAATCCCAAATACCAAGGTAAAAAGATGCGCGGGGCTAGCATTATTGTACGCCACCCTTATCAAGATATGCCGCACGTGGTGAATAACCCAGTTCAATATATGACGCATGATGATCAAGAAACTATTAGTCGTGAAGAATTAGCGCGATTAAATTCGGCCCCCAGTGAGCCCGATTCGTTGCCCGAGCAACTATCTCTTAGCCCCAACATTGATGGCCAGGACGAACAACGTATTTACTCTGATTTACTCTAACGCCCCTTCGTTTATCGTTCTAAAGTTATATAACTACCGCGCTTTCGCCCGATTTTTGTGCAAAATAATTGAGTTATTATTTTAGAATAATTTCAAAACTGAGAGCGTTATGGCCCACCACATTTTTACATTGTCAGTATTCGTGTCCAGCGTATTCCTAAGTGGTTGCCAGGGCGGTTATACCGAAGTGACTAATGACAA
>JAPYOO010000364.1 GCA_029938135.1 Bermanella sp.
TCTTGCGAAAAAGCAGGCGTATTGTCTGAAGTTCGTCGTCGCGAACAGTTCGAAAAGCCTACAACTGAACGTAAGCGCAAAAAAGCCGCTGCCGTTAAGCGTCACGCTAAAAAAGTTTCTCGTGAACAACGTAAAATGGTTCGCCTTTACTAGTTTTAGAACCATAATTTAGAGACGATATCATGAGTGAATTAGGCTTGATCAAAACCATTAAAGACGCCGTAAAAACCTCTATGCGCGCTAAAGATAAGCCGCGCACACAGGCATTGCGTTTAATGCAAGCAGAATTCAAACGTGTTGAAGTTGACGAACGCATCGAACTGGATGATACCCGCGCCATTACCATTTTAGATAAAATGTTAAAGCAACGTCGCGACTCCATTAAGCAATACGAAGATGCTGGCCGTAATGAGCTAGCTGAAGCCGAGCTTTATGAAGTAAATATCATTCAGGAATTTCTTCCAGAAGCCCTATCTGAAGAAGAGCTATCGGCTATTGTTGCTAAAGCAATCACCGATAGCGATGCGCAGGGCATGAAAGATATGGGTAAGGTAATGGCACTGGTTAAACCCCAGATTCTAGGCCGCGCCGAAGTTGGAAAAGTTAGCCAGCTGGTCAAAAGCTCCTTCGCCTAATGGCGTTGTTTTTGGCATCGTAAAGGCCTATGGCAGGCCGAATTCCCCAATCGTTTATCGAAGATCTTCTATCACGAGTTAACATCGTTGATGTGGTAGACAGTCGTATTCGCTTGAAAAAAGCCGGCAAAAATCATAGTGCCTGCTGCCCGTTCCACAATGAAAAAACCCCCTCTTTTACAGTAGCTTCCGACAAACAGTTTTATTACTGCTTTGGTTGTGGCGCTAAAGGCAATGCCATTGGCTTTGTCATGGAATTTGACAATATAGACTTCCCCGAGGCTGTCGAAACACTCGCCGGCACCGTCGCCATGGAAGTACCCAAAGAAGACGTAACCCCTCAGCAACAACAAAAACAGAAAGAACGCTTAAGCCTGTATGATTTATCTGGCAGTGCGGCTGAATTTTATAGCCAGCAATTGCGCTTTCATGGCGAGCGCGCGGCGCCCGTTAACTACCTTAAAAAGCGCGGATTATCGGGT
The DNA here is from genome assembly GCA_029938135.1 of Bermanella sp. GTDB lineage: Bacteria > Pseudomonadota > Gammaproteobacteria > Pseudomonadales > Oceanobacteraceae > Bermanella. The sequence continues at coordinate 1,118 of JAPYOO010000364.1, forward strand.
AAAGCGGCCAAGTTTTTTAACATTGGTTTTGCTCCACCTGGTTGGGACAATTTAAAAAAAGCCTTGAGCGGCGATGGCGACGATGAAAAGATGCAAGGCCTTAAAGACGCAGGCCTAATGATAGAAAACGATAAAGGTCGTACCTACGACCGCTTTCGTAATCGGGTTATTTACCCCATCCGCGATTTACGCGGCCGCACCATTGGTTTTGGTGCCCGCACCCTAGGCGACGACAAACCCAAATACCTTAACAGCCCAGAAACCCCCATATTTAATAAAGGCAATGAACTATACGGCCTGTATGAATGCCGCCAGATTCGCCAAACCCTAAAGCGCTTTTTAGTGGTAGAAGGTTATATGGACGTGGTGGCCCTGCACGAATTTGGCATTCACTACGCCGTGGCCACACTGGGCACCGCCACCAGCGAAACACATTTACACAAACTCTTTAAAATCGCCCCCGAAATTGTCTTTTGTTTTGACGGTGATGAAGCGGGCCGCCGTGCAGCAAAAAGGGGCTTAGATTTAGTATTGCCCATCCTAGAAGACGGCCAACAAATTCGCTTTTTGTTTTTACCCGAAGGCGAAGACCCCGATTCTATGGTGCGCAAAGAAGGTAAAGACGGCTTTGAGCAGCGCATGAAAAATGCCATGGGCATTAGTGAGTTTTTACTAAACAGCCTAAAACAAGATATCGACGACCCTACTAGCCTAGATGGGCGCGCACGCTTGGCTAAATTGGCGTCTCCGTTATTACAGCAAATTCCAGGGAAAGTATTACAAACCCTGTTTTGGCAGGCGCTTGCCGAAGAGACCAACATTGATACCGAACAGCTAAAAGCCATCGCTATCATTGAACCCAAGGTTGCGCTAGAGCCCAAACCAAAGGAAATCGCACCCCCCGCTAATAACAGCCAAACCCTCAATACTTACAGCGGCCCGGCACACCCGCAATTTGATGACTACGGCGACAGCCAGCAATACAGTGGCGACCATGATCAAGGTGATGAACATGGCTACAGCGATGCACCCGACTACGACGATTACCAAGGCGATCAACAAACTGCACCCGCCCCTGTTCAGGCAAAAGAACACCCACTAATCAAACAGGCCATCGCCTTAATATTGCACGCGCCACAGGTTGTACAGGCATTTCCAGACCTAAGCTTTTTGCAAGAATTTAGCGGCCAATATGGCCAATTATTACAGCGCCTCACACAAATATTAAGCGCAACACCCGCGCAACAAACGCTAGACGCATTAAGTCTACTGGCCATCGATCCCGAGTACCAAAGCTACAAACAAATCACCGAAGCCTACAACCAAACTCAAGGCCACTTAAGCCAAGAGCAAGTTGCCACCGATTGCCTAAACCAATTGCGCTTTAAAGCCGCCAAACAAATTAAAAGTAAAGTGGTTAAAAAATCAGCCACCGTGGGCGGCTTTAAAAACCTACCACAAGAAGACCAAGACCGTTACAAATGGGCCAGTGAATTGTTTGAAGCCGACATTTTAAATCAAAAGCTGCAAAAAGTAGGTGGCAAAGTGGACCTATTGAGCCCCCAAGACCAAGAGAAATATAAGCAATTAAACCCCACCAGCTAAGCTATTTACCTGGGAATGAGGCCAAAGCCTTGAAAGCACAAAAAAAACCCCCATTATCAGCTACTTAAATACACTTCACCGTAAACTGCGCTGGAAAAATCACCGCCAGATGACTATAATTCTGGGTTTGATCTGCGCATCC
>JAPYOO010000365.1 GCA_029938135.1 Bermanella sp.
GTGAGTGTTCGTCCTAAACGTAAAAAGCCAGCGTAAGCTGGCTTTTTATGAATAGCGTTTAAAGCTTATTCAGCGTCTTTTCTAGGTGCTTTACGTGGCTTGCGATCACCGCGAGGCTTAGCATCACGTGGCTTGCTATCTCTAGGAGCCGGACCTGAATCGCGTTTGGCGCTATCACCACCTTTTGCAGCAAGACTGGCTACTTCAAGGTTTAAAGGACGACCACATACACGGGTCTTCTTTAAGTGATCAACTGTTTCTTTTGGCATTTCGTTAGGTAGATCTACCGTGGCAAAACCGTCAAAGATTTCAATGTGACCAATGAATTTACTTTCAATGTTCGCTTCGTTAGCAATCGCGCCAACAATGTTTCCAGGCTTAACGCCATCGTTGTAGCCAACGGCTAAACGGTAACGCTGCATGGCTATGTCAGGGTGACCCTTCAGTGGCATGGCATTTGGATCCATTACTTTATCGGCACCGCTGCGAGGAGCGCGATCACGATCACCGCCACGACCACGTTCACGACCACCGCGATCTCCACGATCATTACGACCGCCACGATCACCACGGCCACCACGATCATCACGCTCTTGACGAGGACGCTTAACACGATCGCCTTCACGCATGAACAAACGCTTGTTGCCTTGACCTAGCTGAGCAATGGCCGCTGCCACGTCAGACATAACCATTTCAGGGTTCTCGCTCATGATCTCAGTGATAATGCTCTTGAAAATCTCAACGTCCTGACCTTCCATGTTTTCAACAATGCGCACTTTAAAGCGTTCACGACGCTTAGCGTTTACATCATCAGCAGAAGGCAATTGCATTTCTGTAATGGTGTTTTTAGTTACACGCTCAATGGTCGTCAACATGCGACGCTCACGTGGGCGTACAAACAATATCGCTTCGCCCGTACGACCAGCACGACCAGTACGACCAATACGGTGAACGTAAGATTCAGCATCGTAAGGGATGTCGTAGTTAACAACGTGAGTAATACGCTCAACGTCCAAACCTCGAGCAGCAACATCGGTTGCCACTAGAATATCAATTTGGCCTTTCTTCAAACGATCAACCGTGCGCTCACGCTGGGCTTGGGCTACATCGCCGTTTAATGCTTCAGCTTTAAAACCGTTAGTGCGCATATGCTCGGCTACTTCTTCTGTAGCTTGCTTAGTACGTACAAACACGATCATGGCTTTCATGTCGCTGGTTTCACAAATGCGCACCATGGCATCGCTTTTATCAACATCGCGTACCATCCAGAATTTCTGGGTAATAGAGTCGCTGGTGCTGGCTTTTGACTTAATTCGAACTTCAACGGGGCTGTTTAAGTGCTTCTCGGCAACGTCTTTAATCTGACGAGGCATAGTCGCGCTGAACAAGGCAACCTGACGTGTCTTAGGTACGTGACCCAAAATCCAATCTACGTCATCAATGAAACCCATGCGTAACATTTCATCGGCTTCATCAAGAATAACAGCACTGATTTCGTCTAGCTTTAATGTACCGCGACGGATGTGATCCATAACACGACCAGGAGTACCTACAATCCACTGGGCGCCATTTTTAATTTGGCGAAGCTGGATACTAAAATCTTGGCCGCCGTAAATAGTGGCGACTTTAACACCGGGCAAGTGCTTAGCAAAACCAGAGATGGCTTCAGAAACCTGCATGGCTAGCTCACGAGTAGGGGCTAATACCAATACCTGTGGAGCACGTAATTCAGCAGACGTACGCGCTAAAATGGGCAGTGCGAAGGCAGCGGTTTTACCGGTACCCGTTTGGGCAAGACCTAAAACGTCTTTGCCCTCTAATAGGTGAGGAATTGCTTGCTCTTGAATAGGAGACGGAGTTTCATAACCCAGTTCTTCTACGGCACGCAAAAGATTAAACGGAAGACCTAGACTGGCAAAACCAGTAGATGATTCAGACATTAAAAAAACCTGTTTTATAGAGGGGGAATACATAAAGATTGGCACGGGTGAGCAACTGGCTCAGGGAGGCACAACCAAAATTCATTCACAGTAAATTTTGACCATTTATCCCGACATCCCGCTAATATAAGCGAACGCGCTTTTGGCTGAGTTTGACGTAAAGTCTTGCAAACTCAGATTGGAAATTTGGGATACTTTGGTAACGGCGCGCATTCTCGCACCTTTGGGGGAAATGCGCCAGCGTTTAGAACAAAAAACTGACTATTTTTTGACCGCCAATGAGTTTTGTGCGGCTTTGATCACGTGCAATCAATACTTTAGGCTGCTGCACTCTACTTGGTAACGCACTGCAATGACTCATCTAAGCTATTGAACCGTAAGGTTTTTAAGGCCGCTGCGCTTTTAGGGCTTAAAATTTAACTGCCACCCCTGCTCACAAGCAAAACCCTGACAGACAAATAACCCAGGTACCGCCACCACATCACCATCCTGAAACAACACAGGCCAATAAGGGCGCTGCCAAGGAGGGATGGCATATTCCTGAAACCACTTCTTTAAGCTTTTATTGGGGCGGTTAATTGGTTTGGCTTTTACTGTGCCTTGATATAACGCCAGTTGATATCGACCGGGTCTTAACCCTAAACCAATGCCCTGCTCTAATTTACCCAAGGGCAATAACGGAATGGAGGTGCCATTAAATGCACGGGGAAATTCACCGTGAGGAATAACCGGTAATTTTTGCATGCAATACAGCTTGCCGTTATGACGGCGTATTTCATTACCTTGTTCACTATCGCTTTTCCACCTAAACACCGGTTCGGCATCTTGGCGGGCATTTAATACATCGCTTATCACGACTCTAATTTGTTTGTCGGCCAGTAACGGATAACAATCATGACGCTCTTGCCATTTACGAATAATTTG
>JAPYOO010000080.1 GCA_029938135.1 Bermanella sp.
TATAAACATGAAGGGCCTTACCCTAATTGAGCTCATAGCCAGTATGGCTATTCTGGCGATATCCCTCGCTGTTGGCGTTCCTGCCATGGATAATTTAATTGAACGTCACCACGCCAAGGTTTCACTGTCCACTTTACGCTCTGCCCTCATGTCTGCACGCACTCTTGCCTTAAGCAAAAGCCAAGAAACCATTGTTTGCCCGATCAAAGACAATAAATGTATGAACGACTGGAGCAGACCTTTAGTCGTCTTTGCCGATTTCAACCGGAATTTATCCATTGAGCCTGATGAGAAAATTCACCTAACCGTAAACAACGAAACTCATCGTGGTTATTGGCTAAAGAAAAAAGAGACTCTAAATTTTATTAAATTCACCCCGCAAGGCCATGCCTTTAGCTCGGCCACTACCTTTTTATATTGTCCTTATTCAGGTAACGAATCACATGCAAAACAATTGGTAATCAGCTTTCAGGGGCGCATACGTACCAATAGCTACCTAAGTACACGAGGAACTCCTTATGCCGCAGTCGCACCCTTAAATTGCCTGTAACTGAGATAGTTTCTCTAAGAGGCATACTTTTAACTGAAGGTCTAAATGTGAGCAACCTCACAACATAAACAGTTGAACCTCCTTCGAAGCCTTTAAAAGGCACCGTTAGTCCGGTTTCATTAGGGTTTAATGGCACTCCACAGTAAATTTGTATATATGAAAAATTCAAACATTAAATATCAAAGGGGCATGTCCCTGATTGAACTCATGATCAGTATGGTCATATTAGCCAGCATCGTCAGCGTGGCCGTGCCCAGTATGAAGAGTTTATTTGAACGAAAAAACATTACCGAAGTGGGTAAGCACTTTGAAAAAAGCATAAAACTGGCCAGAAACGAAGCCATTAGTCGTAGTGCCGTGATACGCATAAGACCAACCAGTGCTAGCAGTGACTGGTCTAAAGGCTGGTTCCTAGAATATTCTAAAATAGAAGCTGACGGCGTCACCACTACAGTGGAGGTGATTCGCACTTTCCCACCAATAGCCGGTAACCCTGCATTTACCAGTACCACCTTTAATGACAGCACGCTTTTTGAAATATTACCCAATGGCCAAGCTAAGACGTTAGGGGGGTTTGTATTAACGTACACCACAAACTGCTCTGCAGGGGTTATTAATTACGCATTATTACTTTCAGGTATTTTGCAGAAAAGGATCACTCCATGCCCATAAATAACCGGCAAAAAGGTTTTGCCTTAATAGAAGTATTGGTGACTTCAGTCATTATCGCCATTGGCGTGTCCGGTCTTGGAATCTTGCTTATGCGCGTCATTCAAAGTACACAGGATAGCGCACAACAATCACAAGCCATGTGGATAGTACAGGATTATGTGGGCCGCATTCAATCCAACGCCCAAGGCGCGCGACTGGGAAATTATGTCTTAACCGAAACTCCTCCTAACTTTTGTGATAATCCACCACCAGCAATTTGTGCAGAGTATTATAAAGATGGAGCGGAAGTTCCAGCAGTAAATTGTACACCAACTCAAATGGCTACTTTTGATCAATGGCTCACTCTATGCGGAATCTCTGCTGATATTTATGACAATCCCTCTGACTTTATAATTAACCCAACTCTGGTATCTACTTGTAGCCTCACCATTCCTAGGCAGAGCACAGGAACACCTATACCTGACTGCATACAATATGATGTCACACTCACTTGGGATACACGGATTGCTAAAACTAGTAAAGAGGCGAGTGAGCGTATTCAGAAAAACTCCTTCACCGCCGTAGTGGAGCTTAATTAATGAATAAGCAACAGGGCTTTACCCTTATAGAACTAATGATCGCCTCACTGATTGGCATAATTGTCATGGGGGGCTTAATGAATTTATTCATTACCACCAATCGCAGCGTCGCGTTATCCGACTCTTTATCTCAAAATCAAGAAACTGGCCGCTTTGCCATGGATTACTTAACTAAATTTATTCGTCAAGCCGGTTATACCCAAGACTTCACCACACAATCTCTACCCTATTTATTTGTCCCCTTTGGCCGATCGGGCCAACCTGATTTTGTAGGGTGCACTACCACACCTGAATCTTTAGCCTGCAGCGCTAATAATCCTGTCGATACCCGCGGAGACCGATTAAGCATTCCTTTCAAGGTGACGCCAGGTAACTCTGTTCGCGCATGCAACGGCACAATAGTACAAGGAAATGCGACTACCCAATATTATGTCAATGTGTTTTGGGTAAGTGACACTACTGCCAATGACCGTGAATTACGTTGCAGGGTTTATGATAAAGGTGCCAATAATTGGCTCGCTAATGATGCAGCCGTAACTATTATCAATAATGTAGAGTCTATGGAATTTCAAGTGGGACTTGCCACAACTAATAACAGCAAAGATGCAGGCCGTTATGTCAGTATAGATACATTAATAAATCAAAATTTATTAATACGTGCTAGAAGTGTTCGTATCGCACTACTCACCACCAGCTTAGATGCCAACCATGAAAATAAACTAAATACAACAAAAAAAGAGAGGATCTACAACTTACTCGATGCCCCCTACCTTTCCATTAACGATGGCAATTTACGTAATATTTTTAGTAATACCATTCCATTGATCAATGCCATTGAAACGGCCGCCGACAATTAGGAGAACACCTATGAAGCAACAACAAGGCTCTACTCTCGTGGTCTCGCTTATTTTATTAACCATTATTACCTTGGTTGCTGTGTATGCATTAGAAGGTAGCAGCATTCAAAGTAAAATGGTGGCAAACAGCCTATTCAGTACGTTAACTCATCAAGAGTGCCGAAACGAACAAGAATCAGAAGTACGCTTTTTTAATCAGAACGGTGGTATTGGGCGTAATGTACTTATCACCTCTATGGCCACCAACATACCATACGATCTACCCAATACGATTACTGAAGCGTACGCCACTAATAGCCCAAAGTCAGAATTGGATGTTAGTTGGTCATATATTCAAGATGCGCCTGCTGCAAGGACTGGTTTTAATGTTGACAATGAAAGTCAGTCTAAAGCCTATATTTTTGAAGGCAACTGCACCGCTGTTTTTCGATTTTCCAATAACAGCCAAACGCTGGGAGCCGTTGTTGAAGGGCTAGAACAAGCCGGCAATATTAATTAGGGGATAATAATGAAATTTTTTCTGTATTTTTTAACTATTTGGTCTTTTGTTAGTTTTGCTCACGCGGACATAGAAGAAGATACTGCCTTGGAGACAGGTAGCATTAAAGTAGAATTTTTTGAGACGTCAGGTAAAGGCGTCATCCATGTACTTGATTGCGATCAGTGCTTGAAACAATTCTACACATTCTCTGACCAACCCAGAATAAAAAGAAAGGGAAGCTACATCCCTTTTGAAGTGTTTATGAAAGATTACTGGAACGCTAAAAACCCAACAATATTTTTAGATAAACAGTCCCGCTCTGTGTTAAAAGTATCTTATTAAGGAGGCCACATGAATAAATTAACTTGTTTTTTAGCTAGCTTAACTTTTTGCCTGTGCTCTTTTGCAGATGATACAGAAATCTACGGAGCGACTGCCATAGATCCTGAAAACCGCATTAATTCTAATGTGTTATTCATTATGGATACTTCCGGCAGCATGGATGAAGATGTCACATCTGCCCATACACCCTACAATAAAGACATTGTATATACTGGTCTTTATACTTCCGATCATGTTTATAAAAGTAATAATGCTAATACAGATGCAGGCTACCCTCTTGCTAACTTGAAAGACGACTGTTCAAATGAAGTAGTCGACTTAAAGGCTGTAGGTAAGCGATATGACAATTACCAACAAAAATACGGTAACTGGGGCCCGCTTGGTAACGACCAAAGTAAAGACATCAGGTGTGATCAATCAAGAGGCGGGTACACAAATTTACTGTACATGGGCAATTATTTAAACTGGTTTAATGATGTCGGTGCTGTTGAAAGTACACGTATAGAAGTCGTAGTTAACGTGGTAAAAGAACTTACCAACTCCCTAAGTGACATCAATCTAGGTCTTATGCGCTTTGATAGTAATTCAGATGGCGGCATGATTGATGTACCCATAAGCGACATTGCCACGGCAGGGCCTTTAATTCGAGCCAAACTCGATGGTTATCGAGCTAATGGAGGAACTCCATTAGAAGAAACCATGTACGAGGCGTCTCGCTATTATCGAGGTGAAAGTTGGAGATTTGGCAATGATTCACAACCAAATTCAAGTGTACTCACCTCTCTTGACATTGGTACGGGCAACTATAAGAGCCCTATCAGTGCGAGCTGTCAAAAAAATCACATCATTTTATTAACCGATGGTGCTCCCACTGGTGACACATCCGCCAACAGTGCTATACAAACCTTAGTGGCAGACTTAACACTTCCTACTGGTTTAAGTAAAAGCTGTAGCGGTAACGGTAATTGTATGGATGAATTAGCGTATTGGATGCGAAATACCGATCACGCCTTAGGTAAAGTGGGCAATCAAGATATTACCACCTACACCATAGGCGGTTTTGATTTAGCTAGCGGTGTGGAGCGCTTGAAACTCACAGCCGAATGGGGAGGTGGACGCTATTTTGAAGCCAATAATACTGCAGGCCTAACCGATGCTTTGGACTCTATATTTTTGGACATCTTAGCAACAGACAGTACCTTCACTGCTCCAGCGGTATCTGTTAACGCTTTTAATGCCTCCGAACACAGAGACGAGCTGTTCTATGCACTTTTTCGCCCAAACGATAATATCAAGTGGACGGGAAACTTAAAAAAATACAAGCTACTTGCAGACGGCACCGTAGTCGGAACCGATCAAGGCATACCCGCTATCAGTACAGCCACTGGTTTCTTTAACGAAAGTATTTTTGATTACTGGAATACCGAACCCACTCCCGACGGTAAAAATGTAAAACTCGGCGGCATGGCTAACCTAATGACGGCCTCCCCCTTAACTCGTAACATACTTAGTAACGCCGACAAAAGCGATAATCAAACTTTGTTGTCTTTCACTGCAACCGGTACTGGTAGCGTAGCCAATAAGACGTCTTTTGATATATTGAACGATGCTGATTTCATTAGCGTGCATAACTGGTCCATGGGTCAAGATGTCTATGATCAAGATGGTGATGGTGACATTACAGATAGCCGTAAATCGATTGGCGATCCCTTACACACAGAACCCGTAATTGTTGCCTATGGTGGTACCGATAAAGATCCAATTTCCAGTATATTCTTCGGCACCAATGAAGGCTTTCTACATAGCTTAGACACGGTTACCGGTCAGGAATTATTTTCCTTTATTCCCAACAAGCTGCACTCAATACAAAAAGACTACTATGAAAATACCAGCGCCGCTGGAGTTAAACCCTACGGAATGGACGGCCCTATAAGCACATGGTTTTACGATAAAAATGAAAATAACCTTTTATATGACACTAATGGCGACAAAAACACTGACGAGCATGTTTATTTATATGCCGGTATGCGTCGTGGCGGCAGTAATTATTACGCATTAGATGTGAGTAATCGAACTTCACCCACAATGAAATTTATGATTGAAGGAGGCACGGGTGAGTTCAGTAAACTTGGGCAAACATGGTCTCGTATGACGCCTGCTAAGGTTAGGTTTGGTGGCGTGGATAAATTTGTATTATTCTTCTCTGGGGGTTACGACACCAATCAAGACAGTAATACCATTCGTGAAGATGATTCTATTGGTAATGCCATTTATATGATCGATGCCATCAATGGAGACCTATTATGGTGGGCGAGTAACCTGACTGCTGATTTAAATATAGAATCGATGACCAATAGTATTCCAGCCAGTATATCTGCAGTGGATATTTCCGGTGACGGTTTCATTGACTATCTATTTGCTGCCGATACTGGAGGCCGAATATTTAGAGTGGATATAAAACAAGATAACTCAGGTAAAACTAACTTTGCTCAAGGTGGCGAGATAGCCTCCCTTGCGGGAATCGACGCCGCAAATAACCGTCGGTTTTATAACAAGCCTAACGTGGCCTTAGTAAAAGATAAACAATATGGGGACTATCTAACCATCGCAATAGGTTCAGGTTACCGGGCTCACCCAATTTTAACGGTTGATGTTGAGAATCGTTTTTATATGATTAAAGATTTTAATCCCTATCACGCACCCACCAAATATATTAGTAAAAGTGAAGCGCCAATAGATAAAATAACATTGGGGAAGTCTGACTCTGCGAATCCATTACTGCTCTATAATGCTACTAGCCTAATGACGGATGGCAAAATAGCTTTAACCAGTGATATGCAAATTATTATGAGTAACGGCGGAGGCTGGTTTGTAGAGATGAAAACTAGCGGTGAGAAAGTACTTTCTGAATCTACGACTTTTTCTGGGGCCATTATCTTTACTAGCTTTGCTCCATCGTCAGGGGTATCTAATACCAATTGTGGTGCCGATACAGGAACCTCTAGAACGTATGCTATTAGCCAAAAATGGGCCATGGCCGTTATTGATTTAGATGGCGATGGTGACACTGACAGTGATGATACCTCTAAAGTCTTGGCACACTCGGGAATAGCTCCTAGGCCTGTGGTGATTTACCGAAAAGGAGGTGGTAAAACTATTGCCATCGGTACCGAAACCATAGACGACAATCGCTTTGAAGAAGTTAACCCTTGTATTGCCAATGGCACTTGCCCAGCAGCAACGCCTGTAGCACCAGCGAAGTGCAACGCGACCAACTGCTACGTCATTCCAGTATATTGGCGTCAAGACAACAATGTTTTAGTTGCACCCTAGGAGTCAAAATATGAAAAAACAACAAGGCTTTACTTTAATTGAATTGATGGTGACGGTTGCTATTATTAGCGTCATTTCTGCTGTGGCCGTTCCAAGCTACCAACGCTACATAATAAAAACACACAGGACTGCTGATGGCATGCCTATATTGATTAATATGATGCGAGCACAAGAAGACTACTTCGCCACTGAATATACTTATACGACCAACATGACTCATTTAAATTTTGGAAACGATACATCCGAGTATATTATTGAGAGTCATAAATACGGCATTAAAGCCAGTACATGTGACTCTAGCACCCCTCTAACTGCCTGTGTATTACTTACTGCTACAGGGAAAGAATCTCAGACATCCGATGGATACCTGACCTTAGATAGCAAAGGTAATCGAACCCACAATGGCACTACTGGCTGGTAAAAATAAGCAGTAATACCTTAAGAGCAATGAATTTTCATTGCTCTTTTTTCTTTATCACAACGTACATTTATTTCAACGTTCCATGTATTTATAGTCCTCACCCTCTAAACATAACCAAAAAACATAAGAAATCAGCCGCTTTAGAACATCACTGCGCATACCTCCTTGTTTTATAGCTATCTCTTCGTAATGAACTATTCGTAATTAACTACTCTTAATTAAAGATGGGTTATAAAGTTTGATGTATGAGACACACACTACTATCTGTTGCTTGTATTTTTTGCGCTCTTGCTTCCACAAGTACTGCGGATTTTTCTGCTCGAGATAAAGCCATAGAAACTAATGGTATCAGGGTTGAATTTAACAACATCAGCAATACCGGCAGGGTTCATGTCTATCAGTGTGAACAATGTAAAAAGTCTAATTATGCATTCACTCAAAAGCCGCACATTATGCGTAAAGGCAAAACAATCAGCTTTCATGCAGGATTTTTGGAACGCCAAGTACCCCACCTTAATACTCGACCGTGAAACCCTAACTGTATTAGAAGTTATTTACTAAGAAGGCCTGATCGTGAATAAGTGCGCTGTAACCGTTATAGCCATATGCATTAGTTTACCAATCTTCGCCGATGATACCGAGATTTATGGTGCCTCAGCCATAGACCCCGCGAATCGAGTAAACTCAAATGTACTGTTCATAATGGACACTTCTGGCAGCATGAGAGGCTCTGTGGACGTCACGCTTAAACCCTATAGCCCAAACACTACCTATAGGGGCAATTATTATTACAACGATGTATACAACGGTCTTAGCGACAGTGTCTCTGGCGGCCATCACACCACCTCTCTTGCCAAATCTTCATCAACAGACTGCTCTGATGAAGTAGTAACCGTCACAACCGTGGGTAAAGTTTTAGGTGTATTTCAGCAATACCGAAATGGCCGTTGGCGCAGTTTAGGGGATGGCAATGACGGCACTATTAGGTGCAATCAGGGCAGCGCCAAATGGCTATACAGTGGAAACTACATGAACTGGTATCACGACCCCAGTAACCGCACAACCAGTACACGCATGGAAGTGGTGGTTGATGTGGTAAAAGAACTGACTCATTCTTTAAGCGACATCAATCTTGGTCTTATGCGCTTTGATCAAAACTCAGATGGCGGCATGATAGATGTAGAGGTCAGTGACATAGCCACCTCGGGTGCACTCATTAGAAGTAAACTGGATTCGTATTATCCCCAAGGAGGCACCCCCTTAGAAGAAACCATGTACGAGGCTGCGCGCTATTATCGCGGCGAAGACTGGATGTTTGGGAATAATTCTCTGCCCAATACTAGTGTACCTGAATCACGGGTTGGCAATAGCAGCCATTACCGCTCTTCTATTGAGGCCAGTTGCCAAAAGAACCATATAATTTTACTCACCGATGGCGAACCCACCAACGACACCAGCGCCAACGATGACGATGACGTGCGTGCGTTAATTTCTAATATCACGCTCCCTTCAGGACTCAACACCAATTGTTCCGGCAGTGGCGATTGCATGGACGAACTGGCGTACTGGATGAAGAATGTCGATCACTCTGGCCAATATGTAGGTAATCAAGACATCACCACTTACACTATTGGTGGCTTTGAACTGGCCAACGGGGTAGAGCTATTAAAACGCACCGCCAGTTGGGGTGGCGGGCGGTATTTTGAAGCCAACGACACCTCTGACTTAACCCTAGCCTTGGATTCTATTCTTTTAGATATTATGTCTACCGATTCTACTTTCACCGCGCCCGCGGTATCGGTGAATGCTTTTAACGCATCCGAACATCGTGATGAATTATTTTATGCCTTGTTTCGTCCCGCCGATAATGTGAAGTGGAGTGGAAATTTAAAAAAATACAGGTTAACGGCTGATGGTTTAATCGTGGGCCAAGATCAATCACTGCCCGCCATTAGTGAAACCAGTGGGTTTTTTAACGAAAGTATTTTTGATTACTGGAATGAAACCGACATTCCCGATGGAAAGAATGTTCAAGACGGAGGCATGGCCAATAAATTAGGTGTCGCTAGTCGAAAAATTTACAGTGAAGACAGCGCCAATTACCTAGGGTCTTACCAAGCATTCGCAAACCAAGGGTCATTTGATATGACAAATGACACCTATAACGATTTTGTAAAAGTTAGAGACTGGTCCTTAGGTTATGATGTGGAGGATATTAATGGCGATGGCCATATCACTGATAGCCGTTTTTCTATTGGCGACCCCCTGCATAGCGAGCCCATAACCGTCACCTATGGAGGCACAAACGAGAACCCCGATTCCACGATATATTTTGGTACCAATGAGGGGTTTTTACACGCAATAAATACCGATACCGGCGAAGAAGAATTCGCCTTTATTCCTAAAGCATTACTCCCTATTCAAAAAATTTATTTTAATAACAGCGCAGCCGCCGCCGACAAACCTTATGGTTTGGATGGACGTATTAGTATATGGTTTAAAGATGTAAATTCAAACAATGTATTACTAGACAGCAGCGGTAATGTAGAAGCTGGTGAGCACACTTATCTTTATATGGGCATGCGTCGTGGCGGTAATAACTATTATGCGCTTGATGTTAGTAATCGATCCGCGCCAACAATGCTATTTAAAATCGAAGGCGGTACCGGAAATTTTAGTAAACTGGCGCAGTCCTGGTCACGCATGACGGCCGCCAAAATTAAGTTTTCAGGGCAGGATCGATTCGTTTTATTTTTTACAGGTGGCTACGACACCGCGCAAGACAGTAATAGTATTAATCAAGCAGATAACACCGGCAACGCTATTTATATGGTGGACGCCAGCACAGGTGAACGGCTTTGGTGGAGTAGTAATCAAAGCTCTGATTTAAACATTAAAAGTATGGTTAACAGCATGCCTGCAAGCCTTTCAGTGATAGACATATCGGGAGATGGCTTTATTAATTACTTATTTGCTGCCGACACTGGCGGCCGTGTCTTTCGCATAGATCTAAACCCAGAGAATACTGGCGCATTTGATTTTGCAAAAGGAGGAGCCGTTGCCTCACTGGCGGGAGTAGATGCCCAAAATAATAGACGGTTTTATAATAAACCCAATGTGGCTCTGGTTAAAGACAAACAATACGGGGACTATCTAACCATTGCCATTGGCTCTGGGCATCGAGCGCACCCAATACAAACAACCGATGTAATTAACCGTTTTTATGTCATAAAAGATTACACTCCTTACTCAGTTCCCAGCACCTACCAGACTAAACTTGAAGCACCGTTGACTAAAATAAGCCTAGCCAGCGGTGAGAGTGCTAATCCTAATTTACTTTACAATGCTACCTCACTCATGACCGATGGTAAAAGTGCTCTTACCAGCGACATGCAAATACTCATGAACAATGGAGCCGGCTGGTATGTAACCTTTGGAAACGACGCTGAAAAGGTATTATCAGAATCCACTACTTTTTCTGGAGCTATTATTTTCACCACATTCTCCCCCACCGGTGGCTCTACCACGACCGTCTGTGGTCCAGATACAGGTGCTTCACGCATATATGCATTGGATCAAAAATGGGCGACGGCTGCCATAGATTTAGATGGTGACGGCGATACTGATAGTGATGATACTTCTGACCTATTAGCCCATTCGGGTATTGCCCCTAGGCCCGTAGTGATTTACCGAAAGGGAGGAGGAAAAACCATCGCTATTGGTACCGAAACTATTGATGATGATCGTTTTCAAGAACAAGCCTCAAGCGCTGATTGTTAAGCCCAAGGCACTTGTGAGCAGCAAGTTAAGAGATGTGAATCAAGTAACTGCTACGTCACTCCTGTCTACTGGCGTGAAAACGAAACAAATTAACAGACGTAATGCAACATCACATTGCCCCCCTATACCTTTAGTATTACCCCCCTACAACTTAAGCCTCACCTAATATCCCAATCAATCTAACTTCTCGCTATCAATTCACAAAGTCTAATATTTTTAAGACCTTTGGCAGATATTGCTTTTTTATTAAGCAAGTATCCTTTCGCATTAGTTAAAGCTACCCAAAATATATCCCGCTAATAATGTGAGTCTAGCCATGAAATTTTTACTTAGTTTTATTTTAGTACTGCTTTCATCCGCTGGGCATTCTTCTCAGGCATTAGATATTGCAATGGAAACCGGAGGCATTCGGGTGGAGTATATTGCATCAAGCCAGCGTGGCATCGTGCGCGTATATCGTTGTGATCAATGTTCACAATCCTATTACAAATTTTCAAGCCCCCCTGTCATCATTAAAAGTGGGCAACAAATTAGCTTTAACGAGTTTTTAAAGGATTATTGGAAAGCAAAATTTCCCACCCTTATTTTAGATAAAGAGTCTCTAAATATTTCCAAGGTGGTTTACTAATATGGGAGCTTTTTACACACAAAAAACTATAATTTTATCTGTATGCATCTTTCTTGCCTGCGGCTTTAGTGCAGCCTTATTTGCCGATGATACTGAAATTTTTGGTGCATCAACCACAGATACTAATCGTATCAACTCTAACGTACTATTCATTATGGACACCTCGGGCAGTATGGCGGGAGAAGTGACTTCTGCCTTAGTGTCTTTTGATGCAACAAAAAACTATAGCGGAAATTATTATCAAGCCGATATTTATAATGACACCAATGATGATCCTTGGGATGGGCATAAACAAACCACATTAACTCAATCGTCATCTGCCAATTGTGCAGATGAGGTAATCGCCCTTGCAACTGTGGGTAAAGTACTGGGGAAATTTAAACAATATAATAACGGTCGCTGGAAAAACCTTCAAGATGGCAGTGACGGCACCATAAGTTGCAACACTGGTAATTCAAAGTGGCTTTACACTGGCAATTATATGAACTGGTATCATGACCCTGGAAATGTCACCACCAGCACACGCATGGAAGTGGTAGTCGATGTTGTTAAGAGCCTTACCAATTCTTTAAGCAACATTAACTTAGGTCTTATGCGATTTGATATGTCTGCTAATGGAGGCTTTGTTGATGTTCCTATTAGTGATATTAACAGCTCAGGTGCGCTGATTCGAAACAAACTAGATAGCTATTTCCCTCAAGGTGGTACTCCACTAGAAGAAACCATGTCTGAAGCCGCGCGCTATTATAGAGGGGAAACATTAAGCTACGGCAATAATTCAACACCAAATTCGAGTGTAGCTGCTTCTAGAATATCCAGTAATAGTAAAACGTATAAAAGTCCAATTACTGCAAGCTGTCAAAAAAATCACATAATATTACTTACTGATGGTGAGCCTACCAGTGATTCATCTTCAAATAGCGATGTACGCAGTAAAATAGCGTCACTAGATCTCCCTCAAGGACTCAGTAGCAGTTGCTCTGGCAATGGGGACTGCCTTGATGAATTAACGTATTGGATGAAAAATACCGATCATGCTAATAGCTCAATTGGCACCCAAGATATTACCAGTTACACCATAGGCGGCTTTAATCTTTCAAGTGGTGTTGAGCTATTAAAACGTGCTGCCACCTGGGGAGGCGGCCAATATTATGCTGCTGATGACACCAGTGGATTAACCTCAGCACTGGAATCTATTTTTCTGAATATTTTAGCCACCGAATCCACTTTTGTAGCGCCATCTGTGGCGGTAAACTCTTTTAACGGTACCGAACACAGTGATGAATTATTTTATGCCCTGTTTCGACCAGACGATAATATTAAGTGGGCAGGTAACTTAAAAAAATACCGCCTCGATGAAAACGGAATGGTAGTAGGTGCAAATTCCAATGCACCGGCCATTAGTGAGTCGACGGGCTACTTTAATGATGGGGCTTTTGACTATTGGAATGATACAAATATTGCCGATGGTAATAATACTCAGCTTGGTGGTATGGCCAATTTATTGGCCCCCAGCCAGCGTAAACTTTACAGTGAAGATAGCACTAATTACTTGGGGGCATTTTCATCATTTGCCAATCAGGCAAGTTTTAACATGACAAGTGATACTTATGCGAATTTTGTAAAAGTGCGAGACTGGACATTAGGTTACGACGTAAATGACGTAAACGGAAACGGTGATGTGACTGAGAGCCGCTATTCCATTGGCGACCCATTGCACAGTGAGCCGGTTATCATTACCTACGGTGGCACCGAAGGAAATCCCGATTCCACTATGTATTTTGGTACCAATGAAGGTTTTATTCATGCGGTAGACACCGTTACAGGGCAAGAAGAATTTGCATTTTTACCTACGCTTATGCACGGTATTCAAAAAGACTATTATGAAAACACAATGGCCGCGGGTGAAAAAATTTATGGTATGGATGGCCACATAAGCACTTGGCTTTATGATAAAAATGACAACAACTTACTGCTTAATAGCTCAGGAAGTGTTGAAAGTGGTGAACATGCCTATCTCTATGCTGGCATGCGCCGCGGAGGTAGGAACTATTACGCATTAGATGTGAGCAATCGTAGCAACCCTAAGATGTTATTTAAAATTGAAGGCGGTCAAGGGGACTTCGTAAAACTGGGTCAAAGCTGGTCTAAAATGACGGTAGCAAAGGTTAAGTTTAAAGGTGAGAGCCGTTTTGTATTATTCTTTGGTGGCGGCTACGATACTCAACAAGACAGTAATAGCACCTATAAACAAGATACCACTGGTAACGCTATTTACATGGTAGACGCCACTACGGGGGAGCGTTTGTGGTGGAGCAGTAACAGTGGCGCCGACTTAAATATTGGTAATATGGTAAACGGCATTCCTGCCAGTGTAGCTGCGGTAGACATTACCGGTGACGGTCATATTAACTATTTATTTGCCAGCGACACCGGCGGCCGAGTTTTCCGAGTAGACTTTAACCCCAATAACTCTGGCGCCAGTGATTTTGCTAAAGGGGGTGCTATTGCATCATTCGCGGGTACCGGTGTTACTGAAAATATACGGTTTTATAATAAACCCAACGTAGCACTGGTAAAAGATAAACAACTTGGCGATTACCTAACCATTTCGATTGGCTCAGGTCACCGAGCTCACCCTCTTCAAACAGTAGATGTTGAAAACCGATTTTATATGATTAAGGATTTTTACCCATACAGTGCCCCAAGCAATTACGTTCCAAAAGGTGCTGCTGCTAAAAGTAAAATCAGTTTAAGCAATGGTGAGAGTGCCAATCCTTACCAGCTATATAATGCCACCTATTTAATGCTCAATGGCAACACAGCACTCACCAGCGATATGAAAACGCTGATGACAAATGGCGGAGGTTGGTACATTACGTTTGGCACAAAAGGCGAGAAAGTTTTGGCCGAATCCACTACGTTTGCTGGTGCTATTATATTTACCACCTTTGCACCATCCTCTGCCGGTTCAAGCGCTACATGTGGTGCAGATACCGGTACTTCACGAATTTATGCTTTAGATCAAAAATGGGCTATGGCTACAATTGATCTGGATGGAGATGGTGATACTGACAATGACGACGCTTCCAAAGTACTGTCTCATTCGGGGATTTCACCTAGACCGGTAATCATCTATAGAGAAGGCGGCGGGAAGAGTATCGTAGTAGGTACTGAATCTATTGACGACGACCGTTTTCAGGAACAGGCTTCATCTTCAGATTGCGAAGCCAACGGCACCTGTAGCCAGCAGGTTAAAAAATGTGAGGCGAATAATTGCTATGTGACTCCTGTTTATTGGCGTCAAAATGAGAAATAGTTAGGGGTTATTCGAAAATGGGGGGGCGAATAACTTATTATGCTGGTTATTCCTGATCTGCGCGAGTACTTACTTGAATGTAGGTACTTAGGTATTCCTAATAATTCAAATTTGATCGAGTATAAATAATTCATCGTAACCTGAAAAACGCCGCTCTTTGCCACCCATGGCACCGCGCCATACCGTACATCCTGTACATAAAAAAACCCGCGTGTTTCCAGGCGGGCTCAAGCACTCGAAATAATTGTAAAAGGTTAAGCTTCTAATACACCAAAGATAGAGCGTGCATTCAAACCGTGTTTCTCCATAATTTCACGCATGCGCTTTAAAGCTTCTACTTGAATTTGGCGTACTCGCTCTCGCGTTAAGCCAATTTCATGACCCACCTCCTCCAAAGTACTGGTCTCATAACCACGTAGTCCAAACCGGCGGGCAATGACTTCCCTTTGTTTTTCGGTTAAATCGTCTAACCAATGATCCAAGCTATTACGAATGTCGCTGTCCTGAAGCATCTGACAGGGGTCGCCGGCGGCATCATCTGCAATGGTATCTAAAATGGACTTTTCGCTGTTGTAGCCCAAGGGAGAGTCCACTGAGGCAACTCTTTCATTTAGGCCCAGCATGCGTTTTACGTCGGCTACCGGTTTTTCCAATAAATTGGCAATTTCTTCGGCACTGGGTTCATGGTCAAGCTTTTGAGTAAGCTCACGGGCGGCACGTAAATAGACGTTTAATTCTTTCACCACATGTATAGGCAAACGGATAGTACGCGTTTGGTTCATAATGGCCCGTTCTATGGTTTGGCGAATCCACCAAGTGGCATAGGTAGAAAAGCGAAAGCCTCTCTCTGGGTCAAATTTTTCCACCGCACGAATAAGTCCTAAGTTGCCCTCTTCAATTAGGTCCAAGAGGGTCAATCCTCGATTAACATATCGTCGCGCAATTTTAACCACTAAGCGCAGATTACTTTCAATCATGCGTTTACGGCCTTTATCGTCTCCTTTACGAGCTAAGCGCGCAAAGTGCACTTCTTCTACCGGTGTTAACAGAGGCGAAAAGCCAATTTCATTTAAATATAGCTGAGTAGCATCTAGGTTTTTCTGGGTTTCTCTTTCTTTACTGGCGGTGCTGAGTTTTTCTGGTTCTGCTTTTTTGGCTACCGCTTTTACCGCCTTAACGGCCTTTACCGCTTTAACGGGTTTATCCGTCTTTGCCACTTTTGCTACGGCTTTCTTAGCCGCAGGTTTATCTGCCTTCTTAACGGGTTTAACCGCCTTTACCACTTTCACCCCTTTGACTGCTTTTTTACGACTCGGTTTAGCGTCCGCCACCGCTAAATCTGAATCTATTTCCTTATTCTGCAATTCCTTTTTAACCGCCATAGCTAGCCCCGCCAATTATCATTATTGTTATTCGTAACTTCTTAAACTATGAGAATAACTATTCAAAAGTCATTCCAAGTATTAAAAAAATTTCAAACTAACAACAAAAAGTATAAAAAATTAAATTTCCGCCATTAGGCAAAAATTAATTTTTCGCCTTTGGCAGATACAACATTGGATTCACTGGTTTCCCTTGACGACGAATTTCAAAG
>JAPYOO010000366.1 GCA_029938135.1 Bermanella sp.
TGTTAAATTTGATTGCCTGAGTGGTATGTTGCATAGACTGGGCTTATTAATTGTTATTTAAATATGAGCTGTTATGGTTGTGTCAATAAGTATAGATAGAAGTGTAAGTGTTTGAGTATTAAAATAATTTACGCATCCATTAAAAGCCACACATACATTTTATCAACATTTAAGCCGCATAACGGAGCGGTTAACTGTCATTAGGAATGAGCGATTATATGGATATTGAATTTGCACAAAGATTTTCAGATGAATGGATTGAGTCGTGGAACTCTCACGATATTAAGAAGATTATTTCTCACTATGCAGATGAGTTAGAATTTAAATCACCGTTAGTGGTTGAACGATATTCTGATCTTGATGGCATTATTTATAACCGTGAAAAGTTAAAAGAATACTTTTTAATAGGTCTAACTAACAACCCGTCGCTGACCTTTAAGTTAAAGACGTTATTGTTAGGTGTAAACTGCTTAACCTTGTATTATCAAAACGCTAGGGGCGGAGATACAGCTGAGTGTTTTGAATTTAATAAAAACAATAAAGTTATTAAGTGTGTATCGTGTTATTCATTTTAGCGCTATTGAACAGTCAACTGAGGCGGGCGTTACGTTTATTTATAGCGTTATAGGAGGTTATCAAGGAAGGGTATGAAAGGAACATGTAATTGTGGAAGTATTAACTTTAAAATTTCAGGAAGTATTACAAAGTTATATCAGTGTCATTGTAAGTTATGCCAAAAACAGTCAGGTTCAACCTCAAACACCGCAACTATAATTCATGAGTCTAGTTTTAAATGGTTATCGGGTTTTGATTCTATTACTAATTGGAAAAAGGATTCAGGGTTCACTTCAGACTTTTGTAAAACCTGTGGTAGTCCTGTCCCAAATAGACTTCGAGATACCCATTTTATCTGGATCCCAATGGGGTTGGTTGAGAATGTTGATGCTAAAGTAGTGGTGCATATTTGTTGTGAATCGAAAGCGAAATGGGACAGTATTCAAGGTAATGTGTCCATACTAGATGGCATGCCCGAAAGCGTGGATGATTTTATAAAGAGTTTACAATCAAGTGATATGTAAAAAGTAAATAGCGAAATACTTAAGCTTTTCTCACAGTAAATTCCATAGCTTAGCTAGGCGATAGCTTAAGGCCCTAAACCGTGAAATTCCCATACTTCATCATTTATTTGTTCATAACAATTCTGGCTGGTTCTTATTATTTAGGGTACACACCCCCTTTAATAATGTTGCTGTGCATTGTTTTTAGTGTTGTCGCGTATACAAGGTATTCTAAGGATAAAAAGGCGGCGAAAAAGGGCGAGTGGCGTGTACCTGAAAAATCATTACATGTAATTTCGTTATTGTGCGGCTGGCCTGGAGCAATCATAGCGCAGCAACGGTTACGTCATAAAACTAAAAAAATAAGCTTTAGGATTGTCTTTTGGTTAACAGTATTAATCAATACTGCGGGCTTAACTTGGCTGCATACTCAACAAGGTTATGGGCTGCTGCATAAATACATGTTTGTGTTAGAAGGTTTGTCGGTTGAATACATCCGCTCTGAAAAGGTGACTGATGTAGTGTTGTTTTTAACGGGTTTTAGGCCTATTTATCACTTTTAAACTTCTGCCCACAAACCCTAACTCATAAACCCTGGGTGTTTAGTGCAGCGCTGCCATGCCCATACTCATTCCTAGCATTGCCCATTGGGGCAATACATGTGTCTTCTATTGCTTCATAGCGCGCTTAGATATTTGCAACATAAGGTTGTCGCTGGCCCTACCATAAGGCGGCCAAAACATATCCGCAGCAAAGAATTTTGGGTTGGCATCTATTAGCGGGTTTTTAGTCACTAACGTTGAGGCCGCGACCATTCCCAATTCATTTACCACCCGATCTTGAACCGTTTTTCCAATAAAGTAATTGGCAAAAATTTCAGCAGCCTCTAGTTTTCGGCCCGTTAAATCTTTATGAAAATTAATGGTATCCAGCCAAACCGTATTGCCCTCTTTAAAATTTACTAACCTCCAGTTCCCTCCCTCAGCATTTATAGCCGAGGCCGCTATACCGTATGACGCCACCAATACCACTTTAGGGTCTTTAAAATTAGGCCCGCTAGGCCAAAATTGCCCTACCTGAGCATATAAGTCATTCACCTTCATTTGCATGGCGCCTTGTGGATCAGCTAACCCAACCAAGGCATCGCGGTTGTTGGCCATGTCATGAACATAAAAAGGCGGTTTACCCATGGCTAAGGATGCCAACGCAATATTGGGTTGTACCTGGCCACTAGAGAGCGCCAGTTTACCTTTCCATTTTTTGTGCCATAAATCGTTAATACTTACCGGTAAATCTGCGGGTTTAAGTTTATCCATATTGGCCCATATGCCATAAGCGCCTCCGCCCCAAGGCAAGTACAAGGGTTTATCTGCCATCATAGCCATGGGGATACGGGTTAACGCCTTTGATAATTTTGAGTAATGACTTAAGCGCGGTGAGCTTGTATTTATGGGCTGTAATAACTTGGCTATTTTACCGTTTTGCATTAGTAGGTAATTAAGGGTTAAAAAGGAAACGTCGGCCTTGCCCGCCCGTATTACATTAAACATTTGTTCAGGGCCTTGCGCCCATGTGGATATCAATTTGACCTTAATATCCCCATAACCTTGTTTTTTAAGCAACGAATTTACCGCAGCGATCTCTGCGGGCTCTACATAACCTTCCCACGTAAATATGCTTAATGTTTCAGCCTGAGTAACCTTAGAGAATGGAAGTAACGCCAGTATCATAATCGTTAATAATGCACTGAGCCTAACCATGATAGCCTCTATATATAAGATATGTTGCTAG
>JAPYOO010000367.1 GCA_029938135.1 Bermanella sp.
TGTATCTTTTTAAAAATAGACCACTAGGCTATAGCAAAATTTATCGTAAAGGTAGGTTGTGTACGTCAATTCGCTAAATATATTTCACCTATTGTCATCATCACTGTCACTTATAACAGACTATTCATAATCAGAATTATTCCTTTGGCTGCGTTTGTGGGAGTATTAGCACAAACGATTAATAGGTGTGATTATGAATCAATATACAGGTAAAACCGCGGTTATCAGTGGCGGCGCAGAAGGCATTGGTTATGGCATCGCACAAGCTCTTGGCAAACAAGGCATGAATGTGGTGCTGGGTGATATTGACGAGCAGCAGCTGCAAGTTGCTCAACAAAATCTACAAAGTGAAGGCATTACCGTCTTAACGGTGGTGATGGATGTTACCGATATACTTCAGTGGCAAAACCTAGCCGATAAAGCGATTAAGCGTTTTGGCAAAATTCACATGCTGGTGAATAACGCGGGTGTGAGCAGTAAACCCGGAGGTATCGAAAAAACGGATGATAAAGACTGGCGTTGGGTGTTAGATGTTAACTTAATGGGTGTACTTTACGGTACTCAAACAATCGTTCCATTAATGAAGCAGCATGGAGAAGGCGGCTGGCTTATTAACGTGGCGTCTATGGCGGGCATGGTCGGTGTACCTTATGCGGGCGCATATACGGCAACCAAAGTGGCAGTAGTGGGTATGACCGAAAGTTGGTATGCCGAATTAAAGCCGCATAATATTCATGTGTCGGTATTGTGTCCTGCGTTTGTTAAAACCCGTATTAATTTATCTACTCGCAATAAACCGCAAGAGTTAAAAGATACGCAGGCAGGATCTAACGAAGTGTCTGATATCGAAACTCATATACAAAAGGTCATTGATAATGGTTTGGCGCCAGCACTGGTGGGTAAGCGCGTAATTGAAGCGTTAAACCACAAGGAATTGTATATTTTTACGCATCCTAATTATCGTGCGGTGGTTCAAAAAAGATTTAAGGCTATTGATGCCGCGTTTGAGCGTTCTGAGCAAAGCCCATTGTTACAAGACGTTTTACATGAAGAAGTTGCTTCTTTTTCGTAAATAGTTTGTAAGGTTTATACGTTATAAATGGTCCCTGTCTTAGTTGTTTTATTTGACTAAGGTGGAGGCATTTATAAACGAGACTCACGGTTGTTGTTTCTTATATATTACTCCCCTTCCTATATTCGCTGTATTCATCCCTTTGCATTTTTGCTTTCCATATTGTCTGACTAAAAAATCGCAACTTAGCGCAACTTTCAGTAGAACAATAAAACCCACCCATAAAACAATTAAGCCCTAATATGTTATCCGCTTATTAAAAAAATGATTTATAGTATCTGCCATATATAGACGCTTCTATTGATTAAGATTTGTGACGTAAGGGTGCAAAAATGCAATACAGAAAACTGGGCAAGACCGACCTAGACATTAGCCTAATTGGTTTAGGTACAATGACGTGGGGCTGGCAAAACAGCCAAGAAGATGGTTTTGAGCAAATGGATTACGCTTTGGAACGGGGTATTAACTTTTTTGACACCGCCGAAATGTACGCCATTCCACCTAGCAGTGAACGTTACGGCACCACCGAAACCATTATTGGTAATTGGTTTAAAGCCCGTGGTAACCGTGATAAAGTGGTATTGGCGTCCAAAATAGCCGGCCCAGGATTGCCGTGGATACGTGATGGCCAAAACAAAATAGACAAAGAAAACATTCTAAAAGCGGTTGAAAGCAGTCTTGGTCGCTTGCAAACCGATTATATCGACTTGTATCAATTACATTGGCCTAACCGAGGCTCATACCATTTTGGCCAAGTATGGAAGTTTGAGCCACAATTTGATGCGCAAGCTGAGCAAGATAACTTTTTAGAAGTGTTGCAAACCTTACAGGGTTTGATTCAACAGGGGAAAATTCGTCATATTGGCCTGTCTAATGAAACCGCATGGGGCATGAGCAAGTGGTTACAAATTGCTAAAGATGAAAACCTGCCAAGAATGGCGTCTATTCAAAATGAATATTCATTGTTATGTCGTAACTTTGAGCCCGACTTAAGCGAAATGGCCATCCATGAAGAATGTGGTTTACTGGCGTGGTCACCTTTAGCGCGCGGTATTTTAAGCGGTAAATATTTAGATGGGGCTCGCCCAGTTGGCGCGCGTTTAACGTTAGAGACCCGTCCTGAGCACCGACTAGGAGATCAATTAGACCCGGCCACCCGCAAATACGTAGAGTTGGCTAAGCGTTATGATCTAGACCCTTGCCAAATGGCGTTGGCGTTTGTGAATAGCCGTACGTTTGTTAGTTCAACACTGATAGGCGCCACCAATATGGATCAATTGCGCAGCAATATAGATTCAGTGTCATTGACGTTGTCGGACGAAGTACTGAAAGAAATTCACAAAATTCGTCGCCAGTATCCCATGCCGTTCTAGTCGTTGCAGTGGCCTTGAGTGACGATTCACACAAGGCCTATGAGCTTTTATCAAAGCTCGCTAGTGAGTTAGCTAGAAAGGGAAGGGCAGGTAATTTAAGCCTGCAAGCCTTGTTTATACTGCTCACGGGTAGAAATAGGCACCATCTTTTCTAGCGCCTGTTCAGCGCCAGCCTGGCCATTAATCGCCTTTTCAAACTGTATAATTAAGTCTGCTTTATCTGCGCCTTCTTTAGAGCCCATACCAATATTGGTCAGGTCAATAAAGAACTCGTCAAACAAGCCCGAGAAATCCTTAATCACGTCTAAGTTTAAAAACTGCTCATGGTTATAAATACTAGGGTAGCCGCCTTTTTGCTTGTCTACCGCAAAGGACACACCTTTCACATT
>JAPYOO010000368.1 GCA_029938135.1 Bermanella sp.
TCGATTTACTGGCAGTGGCTTATATTGTATTGCGCCTAGTTTACGGTGTTTTGTATATGGCTAATGTTGGGGTGTTAAGGACGGTTGTGTGGAGCCTAGGTGTGGCGTGTATTTTAGGTTTATTCTTTACCTAATCCATGTCTTTAAGGCACCCTACAAAAAGTGTAGTTAAACACATTTTGTAGGGTGCCTTTGGGGTACTTTTATTGTCCCTTTATAAATCTCTGATCTCCAAAGAATTTAAATCAAATCCATGTATGGCAGGACTGTTTTTAGGTGTTTTGTCTATTATTTCAAACGATTTTAAACGACAGCCTTCATAGCTTATTTGTTCTTCGTTAAGGGTGAAATCGTAACTAAAGCGTTCTCCAGTACTCACTAACCCAAGATGGTTTTTACCATTTACTCTATCGTCATCACAATTGTTCAAATGTGTAATAACTCGGGCTTGCTCTGGGTAGTTCTCAATATTCTCATTACTCCATGCTATTTCTTGCAATAACAGCTGCTTGTTATGGATGGGGACGGCGGCAAGATAGCCATCTATGTAACAGCTTCCCGTTAAGCGACCTTTTTTACCCAGTGACAAGAAATTTATTTCCCCATCTTGTGCGTCTTCAATCAAGAAAGCATTTTTGATTATATGTCGCAATGCATGGGGGCTAATGTCATCGTTTTCATGAATGCTGTTACCGTGACTATGGTCATTTTGATGGTCGTGCCGATGTTGATTAGCTTGTCCATTATGCCCATTACCCTGAACGTCTCCGTGGTCGGCATGGTGATGGGTAAGGGTAAAGTTATCCATAGTGCAGGTTTGCGTAAGATCCACTTCGCCTAACAGACACTGTCGGAAGCCCTTGGAGTTTTCAGAGAATAACTCATAGCAGCCCTCAAAAAGCTCAGATTGTTCTAGCTGAGTAATGGCCACATCATCAATGATAATGCCATAACTGTCAGGTAAGCCATTATCTTTAAGCACTAATTTACTGAACTTACGAGTGGCCAAAATTTCAATGGTGGCCGTTTTAAACTCGTCAAATACAGGCTCAAAGTGTTCTTTAGTATTGCCAAAGCGCATGACTAAATGACGGTACGCATTGTGCGGCATATTGTTGTATTCACGCATGCGATACTTAACCGTTGCTCGGTAGTAATAACCCACTTTAGTGGGAATGAATGAGCGAATGCGAAGGGTGGCCGCATCATCCCCATCGACTAAACAATACGATAAGTCGCTATCCAGTTCCGCTACCATGTTGCTGGATTCACCCACGCCATAAACACTGGCTTTACCCACTTCAAGTTGCGCAGGGCAAATAGCATTTGCGAAATCGTGCGTCATGTCTTTACGATCTACACCCATTAAGTCGGCAATATGATTTCGGGTGCGCCTAGTCCAACTAATGTCAAAGTGAATGTCGCCTCCCACTACATAGTCTTCACGATCGCTGTCGGTGGTTAATCCAAAGTCGGTAAGATACCAATTCTCTCCGGTATAGAACCCCTGCCAATCTTGGCTGGCGACTTCGTCCCCAGGTAATGGGTCTGGGTCCAGTGGATTTTCATCATCCACATCGGGGATACCATCGTTATCATCATCGGTGTCGGCATTGTTGCCTATGCCGTCGCCATCGGTGTCTAACCACTCAGTATCGTCTAGTGGGAAGGCATCGTTAATATCCAATACACCGTCGTTGTCATCGTCGTCGTCTAGGTTATTACCTAAGCCGTCGGTATCAGTGTCGAGCCATTCGGTGTTATCCAATGGGAAAGCATCGTCAATATCCGCTACTAGATCACCGTCATCATCCGCATCTAAGTTGTTGCCAATACCGTCGCCATCGGTGTCGAGCCACTCGGATGGGTCTAATGGGAAAGCGTCCAAGGTATCGCTGATGCCATCACCATCGTCATCGGGATCGCTATTGTTACCAATGCCGTCGCCGTCGGTGTCTAGGGTTTCACTTGGGTCTAATGGGAAGGCATCGTCTTCATCTGGTACGCCGTCACCATCGTCATCGTCATCGCTGTTATTACCCACGCCGTCTAAGTCAGTATCAACAGATTCACTGCTATCAAGAGGGAAAGCATCATCTTCGTCTAACACGCCGTCGTTGTCGTCATCAAAGTCGGCATTGTTGCCGATACCATCACCGTCTGTGTCTAGGGTTTCACTGCTATCCAGTGGGAACATGTCGAGCACGTCGCTTACGCCGTCACCGTCATCATCGGTATCTGAGTTGTTGCCTTCGCCGTCACCGTCTGTGTCTAGGGACTCTGTATCATCCAATGGGAAGGCATCATCCTCGTCCAGTACACCGTCGTTATCGTCGTCGTTATCGCTGTTGTTGCCAATAGTGTCGCCGTCAGTGTCTAGCCATTCGGTAGCATCCAGTGGGAAGGCGTCGTCTTCATCTAACACGCTGTCGTTGTCGTCATCGGTGTCAGTATTGTTACCAATATCATCACCATCTGTGTCGAGCCATTCGGCAGCATCCAGTGGGAAAGCATCCAGCGTATCGCTAATGCCATCGTTGTCGTCATCACTGTCGGCGTTATTACCCACGCCGTCACCGTCATAATCATAGGCTTCAGAATCATCCAGTGGGAAAGCGTCGTCTTCATCTATAACGCCGTCTCCATCGTCATCTAAATCGCTATTATTACCTGTGCCATCACCATCTGTGTCGAGCCATTCGCCGCTATTTAATGGGAAGGCATCTTCAAGGTCGGGTACTAGGTCGTTGTCATCATCCAAGTCTTGGTTATTGCCCACGCCGTCGCCATCTGTATCCATGGTTTCAGTGGCATCCAATGGGAACATGTCCAA
>JAPYOO010000369.1 GCA_029938135.1 Bermanella sp.
GCCGCTAAAAAGCGGCCTTAAAGGAGCACACACAAACTAAAAAACTAGTCGTTGTCGCCATCAGCAGCGGCGGGTTTAGTGAATTTTAGTACCATCACAAAGTCTTCTTTTAACAAGTCGGTGAAGGTTTTAATGTTCTTTTGCAGGGCACATAGCTTAATGATGTCGGAATCATCCGCCGCATACGTCGTGCTATTAATACACGCCGCTTGATCAGTGGCATTTGACACCGCAGTATAAAAATCCCCTACGATAGAATCTAAATTGGCCGAGGCGGCATCCAGTGCCGCTAACATTTCGATGGCCAGTGATTCTTGACCTGCTGCGATTAAATAGTCTTCAAGACCAGTTTGATCGTTGGCGGTAAAGATGGCTCTAGCGCCCAACAAGTTGTTTTGCATATGCTCTTTTGAGATATGTGCAAATTGAGACTCTAGGCTTGTGGCTTTAAAGTCGGCCTCACCGGTTTGTGGCAAGACATTAATGAGTTTTGCGTCCTTGGTTTGTTTGTCTACATAAAACAAGGCATCGGAAATACTGTTCGCAGCGGCCTGCAAAGTGCCTGGCTGACCGGCTAGGTCTTGGTTAGACAATTCATTGGCTAGTAAAATCGAGCGATCAACCAAATCGGCCATTACCTCTAAAGCGTAACTGCAGCGTGCGTTTTTACGTGCCGTGACGTCATTTTCTGATATCCAGTTTTGAACTGCTGTGTATGACGTCGCACAACTGGCTAGGGTATCTTCTTCAAATAAAATGTATTCCACCGCGTTTAAACCACGACGGCCGGTGGCCACTTCGGTGATATTTTGATTAGGATCAGTGGCAATTTGCAAATCCACTTTGCAGGTATCGTTTAATGGCCAGTTATAGAAGTTATCGCGCGCGCTATCAATTACATCAAACTGCATTACTTCCAATTGCTGAACAGTGGCAAGGGTAGAGGTAAATTGCGTTTTCGCTGCTGGCAAAACGTTGGCATCTAGCGCCGAGCAATAAGTCGCTATAGCTGTGTCCAACTGAGTAAGGTCGGTTTTAAGCGTAGCGACGGTTTGCTGTGTAACAGTAGTGATGTCTTGCAACATAGTGGTACAGCTGAATGTATCGCTGCTTAATTCTTGGCACATGTCGGTGGTGAACGTGGAGCCCGATGAACCACCACCGCAACCCATTAACGGCAGTGTAAGCAATAGGGGGACTGCAAACGCTAACTTCATTTTAATACCTTGATAAAAACTAATAGTGAGGCCACAAACGCTAACTTCTTGTTAGCAGCTTAGTAGAAACAAATAATCGAGCCGCAATTGCTAACTTTTTATTGAAGCTTATAAAAACAAAAAAGCTGCCAGGCGAATGCCGGGCAGCTTAATGCAGTGCCTTAACAAATACTACCAGCCGGCAACGTTTGCATCTGAAAATCCGTAGGCCGCTTGTAAAATGGCACGGGCTTGGGCCAACTCAAGCAAATAAGCATCGGCGGCTTCACTGGCTACCATTACTGGTGCCTGACCCAAGTGGCCATGTACCAGCGCTAAGTCCGCTACGCTGATTTGTGCAATTGGGCTGAACTGTAGAGCCAATGCGAAGCCTTTCATTTCAGACCAGTGCTTAGCAATATTAGCTTGCGTGGCATCTTCGCTCGCGTTAGTTAATGATTCAATATCCGCAGTGTAATCATTGATGTAATGAATGGCGGTGGCGGCAATGGCATTTTCCCAGTTGTTTAACGCTGTTTGTGCGTAAAGTGCTAAGTACTTGTGGTAACCAGAACCTTCAACTGGATCAGTACCAAAGTTGTCTTGAATTAACTGGCGGCCGTTTAGGAAAGCATCCATGGCGGCTTTAGAGAAGTCGGTGTCAGTATCGGTAGCACCTGCATCACGCTTAACGGCATTGATAGATAGACCTAAGCTGTATTCTGCATACAGATCAATCGTAAGGCTTTCATCTGTATCTAGGTACGGAGTCGTTTTCACTTCGCTATCGGTACGTGAGTTGTAATCACGCTGGGCACCAAAATAGCCAAAACCTTCATCCCAGTGATGCTCTAAATCGGTGTAATCAGCAATGCTTCCATCTTTGTTAACTTTAGCTGCACTATTCTGAGCCACAAGACCTTTGCTAGGTTTGAAGTAATCTTCAGCTACTTGGGAATAAGTTACTGCGCCTAATAATACTTTTTGGATCAACTGCTGGTAATCCAGGCCGCTGGCAGATACGAAGGTAGTATCTTCGTTATTATCGGTGGCAAGATCGGCAATGGCTTCAAACCAAGACTGTATTAACAAATCAGGACGGTCGTTATCAGTTTGTTCGCCGCTGATGGCTACATCCCAACCCATAAATTCATTGGTTAAATCGTTATCTTTTCCTGCGATCTTAGCTTGTAGGTTTTTATCACCTGACAGATCTGAATAATCAGCCTGCAACAAGGTCACTGTATCTCCAACAGAAAGACTAACTGGAGTCGCTTCAAAACCTCCATCAAACACATTTACTTCAGTTAAGTTTAGCTCTGGAGATTCAACGGCCTTTGTACCAGTCGAATAAATAAGGTTAAGGCGCTTTAATACGGCAGCTTTGCCTTCAGCATCCTGAGTCACATTGTAAAGATCAGCAGTGCCAATAAGCGCTTTCAAGTCACTGATTAATAACTGGCGAGTGGCCTGACCCGAATAAGAAACAGAAGAGGCTTCGGCAGTCACTTTACTGTCAAAGTTGTACGTGGCGGGTGCATTCACGATAGGTGCGTCTTCACTATCACTGCTACTACCACAGGCCGCTAACATCATGCTGGCCGATAAAAGCGTTAAA
>JAPYOO010000370.1 GCA_029938135.1 Bermanella sp.
ATGGCAGGTGGCCGAGGGTTATTACCTTTATAAAAAAAGAATAAAGCTCAGTGTTAATCAAGCCTCTTCGGTTAAGGTGACAAAGGCTGAATTCCCTGTTGGACTGCGCTTGGATGACCCAGCCTATGGAGATGTGGTGGTTTATCGTAAGCAGCTGCAGGTTCGCTACCCATTGCAGGGATACAAAAAAGGCCAGAGCCCTGAGGAGTTAATAGTTAAATATCAGGGCTGTGCTGATGTGGGGGTATGTTACCCGCCCATTAAAAAGATAATAAACTTAAACCGGTTAAATGACGGTGACAGTTTTAATACCGAAAATGGTGCTATACACACTAAGGAAGCGATTGCCCCTATATTATCAGAACAAGACAGCATCGCCGCTAGCCTGGCCTCTGATAACTTATTTTTAACCATTATAAGCTTTTTTGGTTTTGGTTTGCTGCTGGCATTTACGCCCTGCGTATTCCCCATGATTCCCATTTTATCCGGCATTATAATTGGTCAAGGGCAACAGCTGTCTACCCGAAAAGCATTCAGTT
The DNA here is from genome assembly GCA_029938135.1 of Bermanella sp. Classification (GTDB taxonomy): domain Bacteria; phylum Pseudomonadota; class Gammaproteobacteria; order Pseudomonadales; family Oceanobacteraceae; genus Bermanella. Next base: position 540 of record JAPYOO010000370.1, read on the forward strand.
TGTCATTTTCTTATGTATTGGCCATGGCGTTGACTTACACCTTAGTGGGAGTGTTAGCGGCCGTGTTTGGCACCAACTTGCAAATATGGTTTCAAAACCCCTGGGTATTAAGCAGCTTTGCCGCAATTTTTGTGTTGCTGGCTTTATCCATGTTTGGCTTTTACGAATTACAAATGCCCGCAGCCATTCAGGAAAAACTCAATAACTTCAGTAATCGTCAGGAAAGCGGCAAGCTCATTAGTGCTGCCATTATGGGGGTGCTTTCTGCATTGATCGTGGGCCCCTGCGTGACGGCCCCCTTGATTGGTGCACTCATTTACATTGGCCAGACCGGCGATACCTTGCTTGGCGGATCGGCGTTATTTGCATTGGGATTTGGTATGGGCGCCCCGCTTTTGGTTATTGGCACCTCGGCGGGTAAAATTTTACCAAATTCAGGCGCCTGGATGGAAACTGTTAAATACTGCTTTGGCATTTTAATGATAGCGGTTGCCATCTGGTTGCTTGATCGAATACTGCCCGCTGTAATCAGCCAACTTCTGTGGGCAATATTAATAATTGTTTCGGGTATTTATATGGGGGCGTTACGACATCACACATGCGATACATCCAATTGGCAACTGCTGTGGAAAGGACTGGGGTTCACCCTGTTTTTATATGGAGCCATTATGGTGGTGGGCGCATCTACCGGTAAAGGCAATCTATTGCATCCGCTTGCACCATTTTCAGCGGGAAGCTCTCAAGAAATCCTTGCAAATACAAAGGGCATTGAATTTAAAAAAATTAAGGGAATTGCGGGGTTAAACAATGCACTTGAACAGGCCCGTAATAATGGTCAGACTGTGATGCTTGATTTTTATGCAGACTGGTGTATTTCCTGTAAAGAAATGGAAGAAACCACCTTCACCCATAACAGTGTAACAACGGCGTTAGGGCATACACTTGCTTTGCAAGCCGATGTGACCGCCAATGATGAACAGGACATTGCATTGTTAAAACATTTTGGTATTGTGGGCCCTCCTGCCATACTGTTTTTTAATAATGAAGGGCAGGAAAAAAAGCCCTATCGCGTGGTGGGTTTTAGCCCGGCAGAAACATTTTCTAAACACGTAACCAAAGCATTGAACCAAATATAATGAGCACCCTAAACAAGTTTAGCCATCAATTCTCTTGCATGACCACCAAATGTGAAGTGCAGCTTTATGCAAAACAAGCCAAAGACGCCACGCGAGTGGCCCGCTTAATTGAAGAGAATTCACGGCGGCTGGAAAAAAAGTACAACTTTTTTAGCCAGGACTCTTTAATCGCTAAACTAAATAACCGCACCCAGCCCACTATGGATATAGATCAAGAGACACAACAAGTGCTGTCTTTTGTTAAAACCCTCTCTATTAAAACACAAGGTTGTTTTGATATTACCACTGGCACACTGAAACAATGTGCCAAGCTACCTACTCGAGAAAAAATAGATGCTTGTCGTGCGCGTTTATTGCCCTTTACCGGACCAAATAAGTGGGCGTTACAAGATAATAAAATTCACTTTCTAAATGAACATGTGAAACTTGATTTGGGTGGTGTTATTAAAGAATATGCAGTTGATCAAGCGGGGCAAATTGCCAAGCAATACAACATGCCTGCATTGATTAACTTTGGAGGTGACATATACGTCAATGGAGACAAACCTGACGGATCGGCTTTTTCTGTGGCGGTTAAAAACCCCAAGGACCCCACACAGAACATTGCAATATTAAAGTTACGTAACCAGGGCCTAACCACCTCTGCCCATTATGAACGCAGCACTGTGGTTGAAGGGAAAAGCTATTCACATATTATCAATAATACAAATGCCAAATCTGACACCAATGGGCAAACCATATTGTCGGCCACTGTTATTTCAGATTCGGTTTTAACCAGTGGCATCTACTCCACATCACTGATGATCAATCCCAGTTTACCTATTGATAAAAATATAAACGTGGTATTGGTAGACGAGCACTTGCGTTTACACCAAAACATTGTGGCCCGCGGTTAAGGTCAGAGAACACAGACCGGACAGTCACTCTTAAAAACTCCAAGTGTGGTGTTCCGTTCGCTCTGAATGGTGCACTTTGGAGTTGAATTCGGGGCCCTAAATATCAGGTACATCTATCGTTTCAATTTCATAGCTAATTTTTATTTGTCGCCGCTTACGTTGTACAACACAAACCGCAACACAAACCGGACAGTCACTCTTAAAAACTCAAAGTGTGGTGTTCCGTTCGCT
>JAPYOO010000371.1 GCA_029938135.1 Bermanella sp.
TCATTTGCTAAAGATATAGAACAAACCTTAGCGAGCAATCTAAGGACGATGAGCGGTAAAGCCCTAGTAAATCGAGTGCTGTATTACAGTTTAATAAATAAGTATCCTGTTATTATTTAACTCACGTTCCATTGCTAATTATGAATTCGTCAATTATAACAGTGCGATAGAACGGACCCTTCGGTCCGTATATTCGCTATTTCTGTGTCGTATTTCAATGCTTGATCGCAGTATGTATTTACTTGGGGCTCGTTTTCGAGTGAGCTAAAAGCGCAAGCCCGCTTAGCGTTACCAGGAAGGCTTCGGTCAGCATCCCCGACTGGATGTCCGCATTTGGCAGACCATCCATAGCCACCCCTACCAAGCGACCCGTCAAGTAGAAGCCAAAGCAGAAAGTGAGTCCTATGAGAGCCTGTGATCGAAGCTCTTTGCGCCACAGAGCCAGCCATGCCAGCAGTCCAAACCCCATGTTTAACGCGTGGTTTCCCCGCAGCTCATTGAGTAGGGATAAGTCTGTAGCGTCCACGCTCATTCCCAGCAGGCCCATAGACGACACCGGAGCGACCACTCGCCAGCATCCAAAGACAGCGAGGATCGTCCCGCCGACACACAATGCAAGCAAAGGTAGGAATCGCACAAGTACATTTTCCATTCTAAAATTTACCCCTCGCGCTGGTTTGCTTTTGTTTTCCATTTGTCTTCACCTTTCTCATTTTCAGTTATGCGATTTTAGTGCTGATAAGAATTTATATGCGGCTTTGGAAGGATCGGTATCCTCTCTCTCGCCTTCGATACTTTTTAATATTAATTTGGACAACCATATCACCTGCTTTTTCGTTTGGTGAGTAAAAGAGAAAGGCTACCCACAAACTGTGAATATGGCATTTCCTTAATTTCTTAGAAAACCTAGAATTTAGTAAATAACCTAAGCCTATTCCAGTATTAACTGAATTTATTATCAAAGGCTCGCTTAACTTCTTCATGAGCGCCCTGCTCTACAAAGGTGCCATGCGCGCTTATTAGTTGGTCAAAATCGAATGTGAGTAATCGCTTAAACTCCACTTGTATGCCTTGCTGATTTGTAACCGCGTGTTTTAACCACATTTTGGCGATGAGTGTTTCGGGTATAAACCCTATCTTTGGTAGGAGGCGGCGGGCCAACCAATTAGTTTGAGGGTAACCATCGCGATAACTTTGCACGGCGTCGCAGGTTAGCAATAAGCCTTGTGATCGCTCGCTTGTACGTTCCAGTAAAATGGCGCCTTCTGGTTCATGTGTATGTTTAAAGGCAAAGAGTTGGGCGTTTGAGAATGGCAGTGGGCCGCCCTCGGTTAATACCTTAGTAATGTTAGGCTGGGTATAAGTAGTGCCTCCTTCGAACGACCAAAATTCTGCGTTATAACGATCCACATAAAAAGGGTCGTCCATTCCATGTGCCGGCCCAAGGCGCAATACGTGGGCGACGTTGCCTAGTTGTTCAAGTGCCTTAAGGCCTGCTTCATCCATGCGCACAGGATTAATTAAGGTTAACTGACCGTTATCACGTACGATGGTCATATTACGCGTAAAGCGCACTACGGCATTGGGTTTTACGCAGCCATGCACCACAAATACGTCGCTCGCGATTGGCTTCGGTAGGTCGTGTGGTAAAGCGTTTGGGTAGCCCATTTTATTGGCCTCACTTATAAGTCGTCTAGCGGAAGACAGTGGATAGTTTTAAACGGTAAAACGGGCGTCTACAGGTAAGTAAAGTAAACCCTTCTAGTCCATTACTATAGTGCATGCAAAAATGAGGCGTAACTGGCTATAATTGCCAGTGTTATTCCCACTTTTGGACAGGGCAGGAGAAATCGGTATGAAAGTATTTGAATGGGATGACTTGCGAATATTTCTAGCAGTATTGCGTGCGCGTTCGATTAACGGCGCGGCCAAGTTATTAGGCAGCAGCCGCTCAACCGTCTCTAGGCGCTTGCAGGCCATGGAAGATCAAATAGCCATTAAGCTGTTTGTACGTAATCCAGAGGGTTTTGTATTAACCGAAGTGGGTGAGGCCATGGTGGCCCGTGCCGAGCGGATTGAGAGCGAAATTTTAAGCATGGAGCGTGAAGTTTTTGGGCGCGACGCTGGGTTAGCGGGGCCTATTCGTATTTCTATGTTTCCCCAGGTGGCGCAGTCATTGGTCATGCCCTATATCGCACAATTTGCCGCGCTGTACCCAGATATTGAAATAGAGTTAGACGCCAGTTTTGAAAAAGCCGACCTCACTCGGCGCAGTGCCGATATCGCCATACGATTTCAGAAAAAGCTGACACACACCTTTCAGGCCACAGACTGCCGGATTTTGCCCGCGCGATTTATGCTACTCAAGATTATATCAACAATCATAATTTTACCGGCCCCAATACCAATGCGCAGTGGGTGGGTTGGGCCGACAAAGAGAACGTTGCGTTATGGAACAACGATACCCCCTTCAGTCATTGCAAAATTCAGCATGTGGTTTTAGAGCCTACGGCGCACTTACAGGCGATAAAATGCGGTTTGGGTTTTTCGGATTTACTGTGTTTTGTGGCCGAGCAGGAAAATGATCTAGTGCGCATTCCTGGGCAGGGGGCAGTGCGGGTTAACCCCGCTTGGATTGTGACTCACCCGGATTTAGTGTCGACTGAACGTGTAAGGGTGTGTGTGCGTTTTTTACATGAGGCTATGTGTAAACATGCAGCCGAATTGACGGGCGAAAATATCTCATAGGGAGCAGATCCAACTCCACCGGTACAGTGATACCGGCATAAGTTAGTCGAG
>JAPYOO010000372.1 GCA_029938135.1 Bermanella sp.
CTTTTGGATTTACTCATATTTTTAAACTCTGCACAGTCTTATAACTATATATTTATCGGTGCTTCTTGATGCTGTTAATAATGTTACTGGTGGAGCAGCCGTCTTCAAAGTTTAAAACTTTAACACTGCCACCATTGGCTATTACTTCTTTACCGCCGGCGATGTCTTTAATGGCGTAGTCGCCCCCTTTCACTAATATGTTGGGCAATAGCTTAGCAATAATGCGCTGTGGCGTGTCTTCAGTAAACGGCACAACCCAATCAACACTTTGCAAACCGGCCAATACATCCATGCGATGAGATACAGGGTTAATGGGGCGTTCGGGGCCTTTTAAACGGCTAACGCTGTCGTCACTGTTCACGGCCACAATTAAGCGGTCGCCTAACAACTTGGCATTTTTTAAATAGCTTACGTGGCCTGGGTGTAACAGATCAAAGCAGCCGTTGGTCATAACAATGGTTTCGCCATTGCTTTGAGCTTCTTTAATGGCCAGCGCTAATGTGTCTTCATCCATAATGCCGGTATGGGCCACTTGGTCGGCGCGGGCTTCGCGGCGTAATTCGGCAAGCGATACGGTGGCAGTACCCAGTTTAGCCACGACTAACGCGGCGGCACTATTGGCAAGGGCGGTGGCGTTACTAAGGCTGCTACCGGCTGCTTTGGCGGCGGCCAATACACTAATAACGGTGTCGCCCGCGCCAGTTACGTCATACACCTCACGGGCAGTGGCCGCTAGGTGAATAGGCTGCTGATCTTTTTGGAACAAGGTCATGCCTTTTTCACTGCGGGTAACTAACAAAGCCGTTAATTCTATTTGCTCAAGTAATTTAAAGCCTTTTTCAACAAGGTCAGCTTCGTCTTTGCACACACCCATTACCGCTTCAAATTCACTTAAATTGGGCGTAATTAACGTGGCACCGCGATAGCGTTCAAAGTCGTGCCCTTTAGGATCAATTAATACGTCTTTACCCGCGGCACGTCCTAGTTCAATGAAAGGGCGGATGTCACTTAATGCCCCTTTGCCGTAATCGCTTAATACCACTACGTCACATTTGGGTAGCTGCGCTTTAAATTTTTCAATCATGTCAGTGGTATCAACATGCTGAAAATCTTCTTCAAAATCTAGGCGAATCAATTGTTGATGGCGGCTTAATACACGTAACTTTGTAATGGTGGGGTGGCTATCAAAGGCACTGAACTGGGTTTGAATGTTGTCGTGAATAAGAGTCTTTTCTAGCGCGCGGGCGTTATTGTCCGTGCCCACAAGTCCAAGCAAACTTGCATGGGAGGTAAGGCTGGCAATGTTTAATGCCACGTTACCGGCGCCGCCTGCACGGTTTTCAATGTCAGTCACCTTTACAACAGGCACGGGTGCTTCGGGGCTAATGCGCGAGGTCGACCCGCTCCAATAGCGATCTAGCATTACGTCTCCCACTACCAGAACGCGGGCTTTGGCAAAATTTGGAATGGATAACGACATGCAACACCACCGTTTGGAAATACTAATAAAGAGAGTATAAATTGGCAGGCATGGTAGCACAGCCGTTTTATCCCGCTAAGCATTGCTTAAGCGATTGCTCTACAAATACTGTTGTTTTGGCGTGCGAAACATTGATCCTGTGGGGTTTGGTTGTGTGCCTAGCGGTAATGGATGCTAGAATCGTTTTTTTACACACAATGTGCAGTGCCATGGCCCGTTTTCTTTACAGTGTTGTTTTTAGCCTTTTGCTACCGGTAATTTTAATTCGCCTATTGGTGCGTGCCCGCCAGTCACCTGCCTATGGTGAGCGTTGGCTGGAGCGCTTTGGGCTGGTTAAAGCCACGGCCCCTGACGCGCTAGATCAAAACGCCATTTGGTTTCATACCGTGTCGGTAGGCGAGTTTATTGCCGCTATTCCTCTTATAGAGCAGGTCTTAGCTGCCTACCCTGACAAACACATGGTTATTACTACCACCACACCTACGGGCAGTGATCAGGTTAAAAAACGTTTTTCTCATATATTGGGTAAACGTCTCACCCATGTGTATTTACCGTATGATTTACCTTGGTTTTTAAGTGCATTTTTACGGAAAATTAAACCGCAATTATTGGTGATTTTAGAAACTGAATTGTGGCCTAATCTTATCCACAGCTGTCATAAATACGGGGTGAAAGTGTTAGTCGCCAATGCGCGTTTGTCTGAAAAGTCCGCGAAGGGTTATGGCAAGGTGGCTAAACTAAGTGCCCAAATGCTCAGCAATATTGACTGTCTAGCCGTGCAAAACTCAGTAGATGCACAGCGCTTTGTTGATTTGGGTATGAAGCCCAGTCAAATGCAGGTCACCGGCAGCATTAAGTTCGATTTAACCATTAAACAAGACTTACTGGATCAAGGTGTTGCGTGGCGTCAATGCTGGGGAGTGCAGCGTAAAGTTGTGATTGTGGCCAGTACTCATTTAGGTGAAGACGAGATTGCCCTTAATGCGTTTAATGCCCTGTTATCCACAGCCCCCAATGCCATACTGGTGATAGTGCCCAGGCACCCTGAGCGTTTTGACCAAGTGGCTAAGTTGATTGAGAGTAAACACTTAAGGTTGGCGCGTCGCTCCCAAGACGGGCAGTTAAATGACACTACTCAGGTATTGTTAGTCGATACCATGGGCGAGCTGATGCAATTTTTAGCGGCCAGCGATGTGTGCATTATGGGAGGCAGTTACGTAGAGAATGGCGGCCATAATCCACTGGAGCCGGCCGCGTTATCTGTGCCTATTTTAATGGGCCCCAGCCAGTTTAACTTTTTACTTATTTG
>JAPYOO010000373.1 GCA_029938135.1 Bermanella sp.
GAATAGCGGACAAATTATGGTATTAAAAAATGGACATCTTATGGGGTCACGAACATTAACGCCCGGCCACGTTAATTAATCCTTGGGCATAGACAATAGGTGTAAATTCTATATTGTGCCCCTTATTCAAGGATTTTATCACCAAGGGCGGTTTTTAATGTTTAAGCGGATTTTCAGGGCAGACACCATACAAGTAGGTGAGGGCGTCGCCAGTGGCTACCTAGCGTGTTTTTTAGCATTTTTAAGTTTCTTAGGCGTCATTGCCTTTCATTTTCCCGAATACTTAACCACCCCAGAACTTCGTCAAAACTATGATGTGGCGACTCTTAGGGTGGTTATGTTTTATGCATTGGTGTTGGCGGGCAGCTTAGGATTGCTTAACTTTGTACGTAATAAAAATAAACGCTTAGGCACAGTCGCTTGGGTGTTTGTGGTGTTGTCGATAGCACTTGGCGGGCACAGGGTTCCCGTGGGCGATTTCCCTGATCATACCCCGTATATTGGGCTAGATTGGTTTATATTGGACCTACTGGGCTCAACGCTTATTTTTATCCTTATTGAAAAGCTGTTACCTCACAAAAAACAGGCGATTTTTCGCCCCCAATGGCAAACCGACTTTAATCACTTTTTTATTAATCACTTACTGATAGGTTTTGCATTATTGGTGGCCAATCAATTTGTAAATAAAACCTTTGGCTGGGCCATAAATTCCGATACCCAAGCGCTAATATCGTCTATTTGGTTCCCCTTACAACTGGCGCTCATTTTATTAGTTGCCGATCTGGTGCAATATATCTTTCACCGTATTTATCATGAAGTCCCCTTATTTTGGCGTCTACATGCGGTGCACCATAGCGTTAAACACATGGATTGGTTAGCAGGTTCCCGCCAGCACATCTTAGAATTACTATTAACACGTTCTATGGTATTGGCACCCATATTTTTATTAGGTTTTGATAAATCAATCATTGATACCTATGTGGTAATAGTGGGTTTTCAAGCGGTGTTTAACCATGCCAATGTACGCATTAACATTGGGTGGTTAAGGTACATATTTGTGACACCACAGTTTCACCATTGGCACCACGCGTCTGATGAGGCCGCTATCGATAAAAACTATGCCGCGCATTTTTCGTTTATAGATTATTTACTGGGTACCGCCGTAAAAGGCCAAAAAGAGTGGCCAGATCAATATGGTGTGAAAGGGGACTATATGCCAGACGGCATGTTCAAACAGCAGCTGTTTCCATTTACCCATAGAGATTAATGGCTGAAAGGTTCGGGTTTAAATATAGATCAAAAAAAACGAGAGCCACGGCTCTCGTTTTTTATGTGGGTTTACAATATGCCTCGACGTAACCGGCATTTTTTACAGTTACGATTACTGTGCATTTTTATTAATTGTGTAGGCTATTAATCTGTGGGCACATAATTGTCATCACACGAATGTCACCCATTATATGAATACAGAGGGTAATCTCAGTTTAAGTTTTGGTGATCAAGTTGTTGTAAGGTTTTATGTGGCAGTTTATAAAGTGGTTTAGGCAACGTCATATGCATTTCATTAAGCAGGGTTTGGTTTATGTACATTAAATACTGTGAACTAATATGTTCGGGTATTTCGTTAATGGCGTGTCCCTGTAACACTTTATCCACAGTCCGTGCGGTCCAAATACCTTGCTCGGCTGGTGACGTTAAATAGCCCACATGGGCTAACGTTCGTGAGGTTGAACTGGCACTAATAACCAGAATGTTAATATGTTGTTTAATGAAATTAAGCGCCATTTTATGGTCTAAGCCCTGAATGCCGCTTATGGTGTCTAACGCGATATAGTCCTTGTTGTTATTGAACAACGTCATCATATCAAACCACTGCTGTGCATTATCTACTTGTCGGCTTTCAAAGTGTTCTGGACGTCTTTGTTCTATAAAATTTAATACCCTTGTGCTGGTATGGGTATTGCTAAAAATCATACCCACTTCTTTACCTGCCCCCCAAGCGCGAATGGCTTTTGTTAGATTTAAAATACCATCCATCTCTACGATGCCGGTGGAATTTTTATAGGGATAACCATAAATTGAAGCGTCTAGATTAATGCCCAAAAAAACGATGGGTATGTGAGTATTCTTAAAATAGGGCGCCATCACTAATTTACTGGCATTATCTTCAGCGGCCACGATTAAATCGGGTTGAACTTTTTTTATAAATGCCAAGGCCTGTTCGGTGGCTTGTTTCAATTTATTAGGCGTGTGATTTAACTTAGTATCCATATAGTGCACATGAATATTTGCGTTGCTTTTAAGGTGTTGTTTAAAGATTTTTAAACAGTCGTCACTCCATTCATAGCCGGCATGATATGAGTTTAGATAAACAATCGAGAATGGCTTTTCATCCGCAAAACTACAGCTAATGTGCAGGCAGGTTAACAACAAAAAAAAGGGGGATAACGAGGGATTAATACACATAGTTAAAGCTTAGTTCATATTAACGGCTTTACTATGGCAGGCGCGGCCTAGGCCGTTTACTCTGGAATGAAAAAGGCGAGGGTGTGAACCCTCACCTTTACAGGTTTATTTACGTGTTTTAGACACCCAAGCCCAAGTCATCTCAGCTTTAATCGGTTCTACATTGGCTTCATCGGTAATTAATACCTCTACTACCACTTCGCCTTTCTCTTGAGTGCGTATAATCTCAATCTGTTCATCACTTAATTTTGCAACGGCACGCATGTCACCGGTTGAGCGTTTAACGTAATCAATGTTCATTTTTTTAAT
>JAPYOO010000374.1 GCA_029938135.1 Bermanella sp.
TTTGGCATGGCCACCCCGGACATCGATGCCGAGCTGATTATCATGACGCACCAGTTGTGGCAGCGCCTAAATATTCGTGACAAGGTGGTGTTGCAGTTAAACACCCTAGGCAGCAGTGAAGCGCGTGCTAACTATAAGGCCGCCCTAGTTGAATTTTTAAGTGTGCGTAAAGATCAGTTAGATGAAGACAGTCAGCGCCGTTTAGATACAAATCCGTTGCGTATCCTTGATAGTAAAGATGCCGACACACAAACATTGCTAAATGATGCTCCTGTATTCTTTGATTTTATAGATGAAGAATCTAACCTGCATTTTAGTGAGTTGCGGGCACTTCTTGATGCCGTAGGTGTCGAATACGAGATTAACCCCCGTTTAGTAAGGGGTTTAGATTATTACGGCAAAACCGTTTTTGAATGGGTAACAAACGAATTGGGTGCTCAGGGTACGGTTTGTGCGGGTGGACGTTACGATGGTTTGGTTGAGCAGTTAGGCGGTAAAGCGACACCGGCTGTTGGATTTGCCATGGGCATAGAGCGTTTAATCTTAATGCTTGAAGCCTTAAATGTGGTGCCAGAGCATGTGAATAAAACGCTAGATGTATATATGTTGAGAGAAGGTGACGTGACGTCACAGGCCATGAAACTGGCCACCCAGCTACGCGATCAACTGCCTACATTACGCCTGCAAATGCATATGGGTGGTGCTTCGTCTAGCAATCAAATGAATAAGCAAATGAAAAAAGCGCTAGAAAGTGGTGCCTCTTTTGCGTTAATCGTGAGCGCCGCTAATCTTGCCGAGGGCAAGGTTAGCTTGAAGCCCTTGCTAGATCGTGGCGAGCAAATTACTCTGTCGCTAGACGAAGTGGCTAATTGGCTCACACTAAACCTATAAAGAATGAAAAAGTGGCAGGCAAATACAGCTGTCTTAAGTATTAAATCGGAATTAAGAATAAAAAGTGGAGTGTTAACATGAGCGAAATGCGTACTGAAGAAGAGCAAATCGAAGCCATTAAAAATTGGTGGAAAGAAAACGGCAAGCAAACCGCAGTGGCTGTGGTTGTAGTCGCGGCTAGTTGGTTTGGTTTTCAAGGGTATCAAGATCAGCAAAAAACCACTGGCGAAGCAGCATCTGCCATTTATCAGCAGGTTTTAACCATTAATAACAGCGAAGTTGCCGCCGATAAAGGCCGTCGTAGTATGTTGTTAGATCAGTTAACAGGCGAGTACAAAGGCACCGTTTACGCTCAATACGCTGCGTTATTCAACGCTAAAGATGCAGTTGATGCCGATGATTTAGCACTTGCACAGACTCAGTTACGTTCTGTGATTGATAATGCTAATGATGAATCTTTGACCCAGTTGGCTACCGTGCGTTTAGCACGCGTGTTATTAGCCATGGAAAAAACAGACGAAGCGCTGGCGTTGGTACTCACTAGCCCAAGTGCCGCATTTGAAGCCGAATTTGAAGAAACCAAAGGCGACATCTATTTTGCTACCGGCGAAAAAGACAGTGCTCGCGATGCATACAGCAAAGCGGTAGTCGCGGCGCAGCGTATTGGTGGTAACAATCCTGTGTTGCAAATGAAATTAGATGACTTGGCGGTAAGCAACTAATGCGCTTATTGTGGCTAGTTGTATTGGCGACGTTATCGGCCTGCTCCAGCTCGCCTGAAAAAGAGCCCAGTGAAATGGGCCCTAAGGCGCTTTCAAGTTTTGATCAAGAGATAAACCTGCAAGCTATCTGGCAGCGTCAGGTTGGCCAAGGTTTGGGCAATGCCTATGCTGAATTACAGCCTGTTATTGCCAACGGCCAAGTTTTTGCGGCCGATGCCTTTGGTATTGTGCAGGCTATCGATCTTGAAACCGGTGCCCTTATTTGGTCGCAGGATGTACAGAGTGAATTAACCGCTGCAGTTGCTGTGGCCGGTAACCTTGCCTTAGTCGCGACGGCTAACGGTGACCTTATTGCGCTAGATACAAGCGACGGCAGTCAGCTTTGGAGTACCTCTTTACGCTCAGAAGTTTTGGCAGCACCTGTTGTACAGGCCGATGCATTAGCGGTTCAAACCATTGATGGCAAAGTACACTTACTTAACCTTGAAGGTGTAAGCCAGTGGAGCTATGACAGTAACTTACCCAGCTTAACGTTACGCGGCACGTCGCAACCGGTGTTTTACAATGACACGGTTATTAGCGGCTTTGCTAACGGTAAAGTTGTCGCGTTAAACGTGAGTGATGGCAGCATCATTTGGAGCGAACGCATCGGTGTTCCTGCCGGTCGCAGTGAACTTGAGCGCTTAGTGGATATTGATGGGCGCCTGTTAGTGCGTGATGATGTTTTGTTTGTAAGTGGTTACCAAGGTCACTTAGCGGCTATTGATTTACGAAGTGGTAAAATGACCTGGAAACGTGAAGCGTCTTCTTATCATGGCCCACTTTACGGTCTAGGTAACCTTTACCTAGTTGGCAGCGATGACAGCCTAGTGGCATATGATGAGCGCAGCGGTAATGATGTTTGGCTTATGGATGACCTGCAAGGGCGCCAATTAAGTGAAGCGGTGTTTTTTAAAAATCACATTGCGGTAGCCGATTATGCTGGTTACGTGCACTTGGTTAAGCAGTTGGATGGCGCTGTAGTGGGTCGTGACCAATTGGTTCGCCCTGCATTGGATTGGGTTAAAACCGGCAGTTACGGTTTGAAACATCCATCTAGACATTTTTCGAAAGATACCGGTATTCGAACTCACTTAGTGGTGAAAGACGA
>JAPYOO010000375.1 GCA_029938135.1 Bermanella sp.
ACTGTATCTCGTGCTCGTAAGATCGAGAAGTTCTTATCTCAGCCATTCTTTGTTGCTGAAATCTTCACAGGCGCACCTGGCACGTATGTTTCTTTGAAAGAAACTATCCGTGGCTTTAAAGGCATTCTTGAAGGCGAATTCGATGCACTACCAGAGCAAGCGTTCTACATGGTAGGTACTATCGATGAAGCAATCGAAAAGGCTAAAAACCTTTAATAGGAGATTAAGCCATGGCTATAACGGTTCATTGCGACATCGTTAGTGCTCAGGAAGCTATCTTCTCTGGCTTGGTAGAAGTTTTGGTTGCAGCAGGCGAACAGGGTGATTTGGGCATTATGCCCGGTCACGCTGCCCTGCTAACAAAACTGCTTCCAGGTCCCGTTCGTGTTAAAAAACAGAACGGCGAAGAAGAAGTTTTTTATGTCTCTGGCGGCTTCCTAGAAGTTCAGCCTAACTCGGTAACTGTTTTGGCAGATACCGCGTTACGTGCTGATAACATAGATGAAGCAGCTGCCATTGAAGCGCAAAAACACGCTGAACAGGCACTGGAAAACCAGAGCGGAGAGTTTGATTACTCACGCGCCGCCTCTCAGTTAGCGGAAGCCACTGCACAGTTACGTACTTTGCAGCAAATCCGTGAAAAAATGGGCATGCGTTAATCTCTAACTTCGTTAGTTATTAATAAATCCCAACAAAAAGCCCCATTCAATGCCTTAATCGGCGTTGAATGGGGCTTTTTTGTTTTAAGAGGCTCACACAAAAGCCTGCTCCTAAATCTGTGATTAATGACCTTATTTACCTGTATGTTTATTGTACAGCTGCTATTCACGTGGTTTAAGCGTATAATTTGGCTTCGAAAATTTGTATCTACTAGGGGCACCCCATGACACAACGAAAACAATTACTGCGGTGGGGCCTTTGGTTTAGTGCGTTTGCGGGGCTTTTATTAACCCTAGTGGCGACCCGATTTATTGAATACATGCCCGAAGTAGAGGGTTTTAGAGCCTCTGTTTTTTTAGTAACGGGTATATTTAGTCACTTCAGCTTAATCACCCTATTAGTGTACCTGCTGGTAATCATTCCCTTTGCCCTTATTTTGCCGTTTACAGGGGCCGTTTTGCGCCAGTTATTAGTGGTGGCCGCGAGTGCCGGCACGATATTACTGATTGGTGATACGCTGGTGTATGCCCAATATCGCTTCCACATTACCGGTTTTATATTTGATATGTTGTGGGAAGCAGGGGATGACGTTATCGCAGTGTCTTGGTTTACATGGCTGATTACTATATCTACCTGTGTAGCCACCTATGCTGTGTATTTTTTCGCCAATAAAAAGCTTTGGTCTAATATTAAAGCACCCGTATTTACCCGTTTTAAATACCCCTATTTAGCCTTATTCTTTGTATGTTTGTTAACATCAAATATCCTCCACTTAGTAGCAGACGCCGAATACGATCAAAAAGTAACGTCGTTAGTGCGACATGTCCCTATGTTTTCACCTGCTACGGCTAAAATGGCGTTGTTAAATGGCGGCTGGGTAGATGAAGCAGACATTCACGCTAATCGCCAAAAAATGACGCATAAGTCAGGCTCGCAGGTTAATTACCCCCATAGCAAACTTGAGTCATCAGTTGATGCCAATCCAAAGAATGTATTATTGATAGTGTTAGATTCAGCTCGATATGACACCTTTAATGCGAGTGTAATGCCTTCATTAACGCAATTTTCACAAGGTGGAAATGTACAGGTATATGACCACCACATGAGCGGCGGCAATAGCACACGTACCGGTGTATTCAATCTGTTTTACGGCTTACCTGGCACCTATTGGGATGCGTTTTCCAGTAATAAAGTGGCCCCTGTATTGATGGATAGCTTTCAAAAACACGGGTATGAATTGGGTATATTTGCATCGGCGCCACTGACTCAACCAGCATTTGACCGCACGATTTTTTCAAGTGTTAAAGACCTTAAACTAAGAGCGGATGGTAATGCACCATGGCAATTAGACCAAAATATTACAGATAACTGGTTAGGGTTTGTTGAAAAAAGAGACTCTATCAACAAGAAACCTTTTTTTGGCTTTTTGTTTTACGATGGTATTCACGGTACGTCGGTGTCTGAAAATCGTGATAAGCCGTTTCAGCCTTCTTGGAACCGGGTCGACCATTTATCACTAGATAACGACTTTGACGGCAGTAAATACTTTAATCTTTATAAAAATGCGACTTATCAAGTGGATCAACAGCTAGATCGCGTGTTTACACAGTTAAAGCAAAAAGGTCTGTTAGACAGTACAGTCGTGATTATTACCAGTGATCACGGACAAGAGTTTAACGACAACAAAATGAATTACTGGGGTCATGGCAGTAACTTTACCCCAACCCAAGTACATGTACCGTTAGTGGTTCATTGGCCTGGCAAAGCAGCCAATGTGTATCAACACCGCACAAGTCACAGTGACATTAGCGTGACCTTGTTGCAGGAAATATTTAACATTAAAGCCCCCGTTAAAGATTACAGTTTAGGGTATAACTTATTGGATATGGAGCGTGATACCTGGACCATCGCGGGCAGTTACGTGAACTATGCCATCTTAGAAAAAGATCGCCACATAGTGACGTATCAGTCGGGTAACTATGAAATCTTAGATCAAACGGCTCGTCCAGCCAAAGACCAAAGTTTGTCCCCAAAGCTTGCCATGGATGTAATGGAAGCCTTGTCGCGTTTTTATCGTTAACA
>JAPYOO010000376.1 GCA_029938135.1 Bermanella sp.
GGCTGATAAGGAAAACCGCCTCCCAGCAATGCACCCAAAATATTGGCATGCACTTCTACCCCTGGATATTGGGGGCCCATGGGGGTAGAACGTAAGTCCGCTAAACCAATCGCCGAGGTGCCAACAAACACCACTGCGCCTTCTAATATGCCAGGCTCTAAGCGATCATTTAACACATCGGTGGCACTTATATAGGGATAAGAAAATGCCTTGCCCTGATAAGGCACTCGCACAAATCCCAATGCATCGGTGGGCGCGGGGAATTCACTTACCGCTATATCGGTCACCGTTAAAACATTGCCTACTTCAGCCACTTGGGGTTCTATATCGTCGATAAATAAATACCGCATGGCGGCACCTAAAGCCAGTGACGGGTACAATTTCCCATCCTGTTGAATAACTAAAGGCGCACGGCGTACAGCACCATCGAAGTCGGGGAACATCGTTACAAACCCTCCTCCTGTGGCGTTATTTTGTAAAATAGGAATATTGGCGGTGAAGCCTGGACGGTCGGTTACCACTAGTTTGTTACCCCACTCGAGGGGAATATCAAAAACAGAGGGTGGCAGCTGCCCGTTACGGTATTTTTTATCATCTTGAAAGAAAAACCCCAGCACCACATCCTGCTCGGTCAACGATTTAGCCATATTGGTATCAGCGTCTACGCTGTGGGCTATTTCTTGCCAGTGGCGGGCGTTAATTTTTTCAATTAAGGGTTTATCTACTAGCTCCCCAATGTAATCCACCGGGTTCACTTCAGCTTCACTGAACACCACATCGAATGCGGTGACCAGCACGCCAGCCTCGCCTAATTTATCAATCAGCTTGGCTATTTTATGACGACTCCAAGGAAAGCGGCCTTCACTGACAATAGAATCTTCATCTATGTCTATGATAGCAATATTATGATCGCTGGAGCCTCGCTTGGTATAGGGGAGTAGCAGGTTGAATCGAAGGTCGTAAAACAGATACTCAATACGCGCCAACATATTGGTAGAAGATGCCGAGCTCACCGACAGCCATATAAGCAGAATCGATATAAAAGACGCTAACAGCCGGGCGCTGTGTTTGAGATATTTTTTAGCATGAAACATATCTAAAAAGCATAGCTTGCATCTGTAAAATAGCTTGCATCTGTATGAATAGCCGGCAATTCCGCCCGCTATTCATTATTAAGAATAACCCGCTAAATAAACAGATTTCGCAGTAATGACTACATGGGCGGTGTAGCCACCATTAAGTAACCACTTTTATCAAATTCTCGTACTCGAGTTAACGCAAATTCAATATTAGGGGCCATTAATTTCCCTTTATTTAAAAACACCTCAACCTCTTTTATAAACAGTGTATCTGTCCACTGATCTCTTGGCCGTGAACGTACAAATTCACTGTAGTTTCTATGCCCGATATCTTGCCTTAACTGCTGGTTTAAATTTTCCATTAGATACTGGTGGGCTAATAGATCTATTTTTAATTTAACCTTTTCTATGGTGGCGGCATCAAAGTTAATAATAGTGAGCTGGCGTTGCATCTCGTCACGCCATTTAAGCTTCTGAATAATGGTGGCGTCATTTTCCTGAGCATTACTTTGCGCCAAAACTTGCAACGTCATATCCAGCTGTACTTGGGTAAGTTGTTTATACATGGCGACTTGTTGTGCTATTTGTACATCATAACTACTTAATTTTTGATCGTACAAAGCATCCTGTTCTTGGTGTAAAAAGTATATTTTGTCCAAGCTTAATAATGCAAAATCAAATACCACCAGCAAAGATAGCAGTGCTGAAAACACTAATTGGCTTATTTTTTTTTGGTGTAATAACACACCCAGTAGGGCTAAAAATCCCATACTGAACAGTAAAATGAAGATGGTCATGCTAATGAATGCTCTAAAACGGAAAGTCAGCGCAAACACTAACAATGGCACCGCGGATGTTCAAGTGGACTTTACTAAATCATTAAGCGTCAGGCCACATCGTGGCCGCTTGGGGGAAAGAATATTTCTTTTAAATGCTTGCTGTAGCTTCGGCAGGCATCACTAAAGGTAAATACGCCAGCAAGCTTGCCATTGCGGGTGACTAAGGCGCAGTCGGTGTGTGTGTCGCTCATGTGATCTAACACTTCGATAAGGGAGGTTTGCAAGTCCACACTATAGGTATTAAGCGGGCATAAATCTCCTATTGTGAGTTCGTCAAAATCACTATGAGAGTGGCCAGGAAGTTCGGTGCGCTCTAACTCACGCTGACTAATCACACTTAAGCGGCCGTCTTCCAGTTTTACCGGTAAGTGCCCTACGTCATGCTCTTTCATCATATCCCGCGCTTGGGTAAGACTGTCAGTGGCAACAATTGAAAATGGAAACGCGCTCATAACATCTTTAATCTTTGGCATACGCTTCATACGTTTTTCCTTATTTTATCATCAGAAGCACGAATTGCTGAGCGTCACGCTAAATACCCATTTTACTTAGAGCATCCATAATATCTCGCAATATGGCCGACATTTGAGGATGCTTGCCTTCAAACTGCACGGCTTGCTGCTCAATACGATTATCAAGGCTGTGATCACTGGCCTGTCCGGCCAACACTCCTTGAATATCACTGTCTAGTTGAGCTAATAAATTACGGCTTTCATCGTCTAATTGATCAATACTGCCAAGTGATTGGCGTAATTGGGTAAGTTTGGCTTTTAGTTGCTCATGCATTG
>JAPYOO010000377.1 GCA_029938135.1 Bermanella sp.
CCATTTTACCTTTTAAAAAATCCCTCACCGACTCAATCACATCCTTAGAATAAATCATATTTTTATGACTAGTGCCCTGAAGTTTAATCAGTTGCGCCGATGGCCATATTGCTTTTATTTTGTCACCATCCTGATGTGCCACTAAGCGATCACCTTGGTCATATATCAGCATTAGGTTTTTGTTAGCCTCATACTCAAACGCCGTATCGGTAATACTGTCCCAAGCACACCCAAACTGCCGACTCAGAAAATTTTTATAACGTAATAATACGCGGCTAGACACACCCAGTTTTCTTTTAATTAAATTTAAAGGTGGGTAAGGTTTTTGCGGTGAAGCAATAAGTACATAGTTATTGGCCGTAATCCCCTCCAGCTTTCTGGCCGCCATCATACTTAAACCCCCTGCCGAAAACCCCACATAAGCAAATATTCCTTCATTGACTTCTTTTTTTAAAGAATGCGTCAGTTCCGCAATATCACGAGTAAATTGTCTAAAACTAAGGCGCTTACCACCGGTGCTTCCATGGGCGGTCATATCTGGGGCAACGACGCGAAAACCATCATCGGCCAACGACTGTGCCATGATGGCTAAATCACCACCACCACCGCCTCCCCAACCATGCACACACACCACCACAGGACCGGAACTCCCCCAACACCAAGCGGTTTTACTGTTATTAGTACCGTATTTTTTCTGGCTGGCATTGTTTAAGGCGTCGGCATCTTTAAATTTTGAACGCTGTGGTAAGGCGGCAACATAGGCGGTTATATTAAACGCCCAACTGTCTGGTAACGATTTCATCAGTGGTTTAAGTAATTTGGCAATCACACTTTATCCCTTATTTAGTCTTATCAATGGGTAAACATCAGCTGTCATGCTGAACATTGATCTTATGCAGACTTAATATATGATCAAGATAATCTAAAAAATGCTGGTACTTCCATGCCGATCTCTAAACAAGAAAAACAAAAAACACGCACTAAAATGCTAGAAAGTGCCCGTAAGCTTTTTTTGACCCAAGGCTACGGTGCTATCACGGTTGACCAAGTGATGAAGGACTCCAAATTAACCCGCGGCGCATTTTACGGCCATTTTTCGAGTAAGGCTCACCTCTACTCTGAAGCCATTAAATTTGCCATCGCCAATAGCAAGTTTGTTAAAACCTCAGACGATGCTGCCTGCGAGCATACCTGGCTGGCAGGGTTACTCGATGGATACCTTAGCCTTGAGCATGTGAATGGTACTAACCCATGCCCCCTTGCCTTTTTGGCCACCGATATTGTGGGTCGCGATGAAGCTGCCAGAAGCGCTTATTCACAGGCGTATGATAATGTGAACAAAGTGGTTTTAAATTATGCGCAAAAACACACGAATTGTAACAAACAAGAGGTGCTGTCATTAACGGCCATGATCATTGGCACCGTCGCCATATCAAGAACCATTAACGATACCGAAACCGTAAAACAACTGCTGGCCGCCTGCCGAAAGGATGCAGGCTTAAAGTTAGGGGGGATTTAGTCGACTTAAGTCATTGACCACAGGCTTATAAACGTTTGTTGATGGTGTAACCCACCTGTCACTTTTACTCATTACCTTTGAGGTGCATTTACAATAAAAGCACAGGAAGTGATAAATGAAAATACTAGGTCTAGTTGTCACCACTCTTTCAATATTGCTGACAGCATGCGGTAGCAGCAGCGATAATGAACCACAAGCCAGAAGTTTAATTGAGCCTGCCTCAAAAAATATTCAAGTAGGTCCACGACCATATTTTTTAGTGGATGATTTAGCGGCCGGTGCGTTAAAAAGTAAACTTGAAAGCTGTGAACATCTTCCGTTTAAAAAAACCGATTTTTCTATTGGCCATCGTGGGGCCGCTATGCAGTTCCCTGAACATACCCAAGAATCGTATGAAGCAGCGGCACGTATGGGCGCGGGCATTATTGAGTGCGATGTCACCTTTACCGCTGACAAAGAGCTAGTATGCCGGCACTCGCAATGTGACCTGCACACCACCACTAACATACTAGCCACCCCCTTAGCGGATCAATGCAGCGATCCTTTCACACCCGCACGTATCGGCAACCCAGCCACAGCCAAATGTTGCACCAGTGATATTACCCTTGCCCAATTTAAAACATTAAAAGGCAAGATGGAGGGTTTTAATCCCCTTGCGACTACGGTGACCGACTATATGGCAGGCACACCTGGTTTTCGCACTGACGGTTATGCAAGTCTTGGCACGTTGTTAAGCCACAAGGAAAGCATTGAATTGTTTAAAACCTTAGACGTAAAGATGACGCCAGAACTAAAAGCCCCACAGGTCCCCATGCCTTATGACGGTTTTAGCCAGCAAGATTACGCACGCAAAATGTTAAGTGAATATACCCAAGCCCAAGTGGATGCTAGCCAGGTTTTCCCACAGTCGTTTAATCGCCAAGATGTATTGCAGTGGATAACACAATCCCCCGCGTTTGGTGAACAGGCCGTTTTTTTAGATGAACGTATGGATGATATAAATTTTATGCCCACAGACCAAGACATGAACCAACTGGTGGCCGATGGCGTACAATTTATTGCACCGCCTCTTTGGGCATTGGTGGCGCTAGACAGTGATAAACAATTGATTGAAAGTGAATATTCTCAATTAGCAAAGGCGGCTGGCTTAAAAATTATCACTTGGACTCTGGAGCGTTCCGG
>JAPYOO010000081.1:0-4358 GCA_029938135.1 Bermanella sp.
ATGTCTTGGATGATCATAAATATGATGATTACCGAGCAGCGATGAAACCCATACTCAGCGAATATGAAGGGCGATTTGCTTATGACTTTAAAGTGTCTGACGTTTTAATTTCAGAAACAGATGCTGACATCAACAGAGTTTTCACCATTAATTTTAGTAGCCAAGACAAAAAAGAAGGGTTTTTCTCTGACTTAAAATATTTAGACGTCAAAGAGAAATACTTTGTAGGTTCAGTGGGCAGTACCACCATAATATCTAGTTATGAAAAAGATACTTAGTCGCTGTAGGCGTTAGTCGTAACAGTAAAAAGGCCAGAAGTTACTCTGGCCTTTTTTGTATGAAAATCTAATTTATACTAATTTAAAAGAGGCTACTTAAAAATACATCGTTAAGCCTGTTTTAACTGCGAAGACTCTTCATTGGTAGCGGTGTCATTATACTCTTTGATACCTTTAACCTCATAGCTCTTAGTATCAAACGTTAACAATAATGCCGGCAGTAATAAAAAGTCTACAATCAATGCCAGTGTAATGGTCATGGCGGTGATTAAGCCCAGTTCAAAATTAAGCTTAAAGGTAGACATCATTAATACCGAGAAACCCGCACCCAAAACAACCGTGGTGATCACAAGGGCAGGGCCTACATTAGCAAATGCAAATTTAACTGCAGCTTCAGCGGTTAAGCCCATCTCGCGGCGGCCACGCATGTACTTGCTTAAAAAGTGCACCGTATCATCCACTATGATGCCAATAATCATACTAACCGACAACGCGAGTGCAAACCCTACTTCACCTACTAACAGGCCCCACAAACCAAATGCCATCATAGGCGGCACTAGGTTTGGAATTAAGCTAATAAGGCCAATTTTAACCGAACGCAATGAAAACAAAATTAATGCCGATATTAATAACAGGGCAAATGCCACCCCACCGGTCATTTGTTCTACAGTGCGAATACTGATGTGCGAGAACATAAACTGAGGGCTACCCACAGTCGGTGTAATCCACGGGGCAGTGTCTTTTAGAAAGGCTTGTGCTCGATCATTAAAGGCAATCATTTCGTTGTTCGATAATGTATGCAGCGATACCGTTACACGGGTGCCAGACTTATCTACGTTAATTTGGTTGTTTAAATCCAAACCATAAGGCAAAGACATTTCGTATAACAATAAATATTGCGCGGCCAATTCTCGGTCAGCGGGTAATTTATACCAAGCGGGATCATCTGCGTGCAGGTTCTTATTTAAGCGCTTCATAATATCCGACAATATATTTACATGTACGACTTCTGGCTGTTGATACAACCAATCTTTATATTGTGCCAATACACTTAAATATTCAGGATTACTGATGCCACCTGGCTGATTAGACTCTAAACCGTATTCTAAATAGTAAGGGCCGGTTAAGTGCTCGGAAGCGTAATCGGTATCGACTCTAAACGGCACGCTTTCATCAAAAAACTCCCAAATACGATCGTTCACAACATTTTTAGGGATAAGCATGGCCATGAAAATAGTAATCGCGGTCATGCTCCATAAAACAGTTTTACGTTTGTTAATAACAAAATTAGCCAAGACTTCCATTTTTTCACTGGCTTTGTTTTCACTGATCTTCACCCGTACTGGAAACAACATAAGTAACCAAGGTAAAAAGGTTAACGACAACATAAACGAGACCAGTACACCGGCGGCAACCATGTTGGCCAAGTGATGAAAGGGTGGTACATCAGAAAAATGCATGGTTAAAAATCCCACCACAGTGGTAATGGTCGCCAGTACCACAGGTTGTATATTGGTACGCAGGCTTTCACTTAACCCTTTACGTTTATCCATGCCAGCACGCATGTTGTGAATCATAGTAATTAATATATGCACAGCATTGGCCACTACAATCGTCATTACAATCGTGGGAGCACCGGCCGAAACAGGGGTTAACTCAACGCCCAGCCAACCTGCAAACCCCATGGTGGAAGCAATAGACATAATAATGATGCTAAGAATACTTAACGTGGCGGTAATGCTGCGTAAAAAAAACAATAAACCGGCAATGATAAGCGCAAACATCACCAGCGTTAATGAACTCATATCTTTCATGGACGCTTCCATGAATGCAGTGTCCATCACCACAAGGCCTGTTAAACGAACTTCAATATCGGGGTTGCGTGCTTTTAATTGCGTGATTAGGTCGCGGGTATATTGGGTAACTTTAGGGCTGCCCTCGGGATCCCCAGCTGGTAAATTAATGGTGACGTTAACGGCGGTAACCTTAGCATCGCTGGAAATAGCACTGTTTAAAAGCAGCGGTTCATTCAACGCGATGTTTTTAATACGATTCAATTCTTCATTGGATAGCGTGTTAGCACCGGTAATTAAATCGGCCACAATAAGATCGTCTTCAATGGCGTAGGTATATTGAAAATTACTTAGAGAATCTACCCGGGTAGAGAAGGGTATTTGCCACGCGGCATTGGTTAACCACTCTACACTGGCCAGTGTTTTTTGATTAAACACTTCCCCGTCTTTAGGAGTGATTAATACCACCACATTATCGGCTTTTACATAGGTTTTTTGTATGGATGAAAAATCTAAATATTGTGGGTTGTCATCCGAGAACCAAATTTCGTAATCGGTGGCAAACGATAAAAATCGAGCACCACTGGCCATGGTTATCACCACGGCTAAAGAAAGTAGCGCAAACAACCAACGCCACCTCACTAATGTTTCAGAAAGAGAACGAATCATTTTTATTCCTTTTGTATCTTGTAAAATTTAGGGTTTTCACAGAATGTTATCCACTGCATTCGATGACATTTATTTAGCGTATGCGTTTAAGCGCATTTTTATTGAAGCTTGCCTCTTTTAGCCCTGACTTAAAGGCATAGTTGCTCCAGTTAAGTACGGTGCTTTTGCCACTTTGATGGTTCACCATGTTAAGGGTGTTAGCACGCCAAAATTTATTAAGGTATTGCTGGTAATCGGTATAGGAAAGGGTTTTAAGTAAGGCGTTTTTACGGTCATAAAAATCAATTTTTTGAATGCGATATTCAACTTTATCTATCCAAGATACACGGCGTGTATAACCGGAATTACTGTCTACAGGATATTGCTCAACTTTAAAGCTGTCTTGGCCGTTGACGGTTTCATCGTTTAAATACTTGTAGGTGTATTTTTTTACTTCAAAAGAGCTTAGATCTTCAAAGGCAAACTCCGACCCCATGAACGGCCCCGACTTGTTATGGGATGAAATACGTTTAATGCGTTTAAGTGACGGTAAATATAGCCATTGATCATCGCTTGCCACAGGGTGTGAAAAACTTAAAAAGGCGGTGCCTTTTATATCTTTGGGATGATTAAAAATAGTGAGGCTTTTGTCACCATCATCTTGTTGTTCAAGGGTTTTAATTTTTAACTGACGCACACTTGTTTGCCCTTGAGGGTTGCGCAATACCATCTTCATGTCGGCGCTATTATCTACCCACCCGGTATCTTGAAATTTGGCTTGTACAGCAATTTGTAGTCCTTGTTCTTGAGGGGTGAGGGCAAGTGAACTTGCCGAAAATGAAAATAAAGTGGCTGCTAATAAGCGACTAAGACTATTTTTTTGCATCATCTTTCATCCTGCTTTGTCTGTATTGAATTTAAGAGGGAGTTAACAAAATATTAAATTAACCCCAGCCCATTAATTTGATAAATCTTGCTATTTTTTGCGGCACCCAAGGAATACACTGTTCCCTCAGGCGCCTTTTCTAGGCGTGAACGTCACCCAAACCCACAACGGCACTAACAAATGCCTTAAATTGTTTTTCTGGCGGATTAGGTTCTGGCACCAATAACCCTTTTTGTACCGCTGGGCGCGCGGCTATGCGCTCATACCAAGCATTCAAATAGGTCAGGCCTTGGGTTGAAAGCATTTCGCCTACAGGGTGTACATGGGCCATGCGTACCCAAGGAAAAAATGCAATATCAGCAATAGTGAATTCATCTCCCGCAAAATACGCTTGCCCTTGTAAGTGTTTATCCAACACGCTTAACAAGCGCATCACTTCTTTTTGATAACGTTCGGTTACTTTAGGGAATTCATTGCCCCAGGCGGCAGCCCACACAATAAGCTGACCAAAGTAGGGGCCTAAGCCGCTCATTTGCAGCATCAATAATTCCATCATCTTGGCTTTTTTCAGCGGGTCGGAGGGCATAAGCTTGCCGGTCTTTTCTGCTAGATAAAACAAGATCGCACCCGACTCACTTATGGTGAAATTAGCTTCGTTATCCACCAGTACGGGGATTTTTTGATTGGGATTCATCTTAGTAAATTCAGGTGTGGTTTGTTCACCACCCAAAAATACGGGATGGGCGTTGTAGG
>JAPYOO010000081.1:4458-15718 GCA_029938135.1 Bermanella sp.
TAGGATGTAAAAATGAACTGGGATGACATAAAAGTATTTTTGGCCATTGCCAACAGCGGTGGCTTAAAAAAGGCCGCTGTTGCGTTAAACATTCACCATACGTCCTGTGCACGACGCATAAATGCGTTAGAGAATAGCCTGGGCATTAAGTTGTTTGATCGCCTACCCGGCGGATACGCCTTAACGCAGGGTGGCGCAGACTTATTAAAATCAGCCGAGCAAATTCAGCAAGGTTTCCACACTATAGAGCGTGATATTCAGGGTAAAGATTTACGCATTGCAGGGGACTTATGCCTGACGTTGCCCAATGGTTTTGCGACTCATTTACTGATGCCCGATTTACATGAGTTTATGAATAGCTACCCAGATGTTCATTTAGAAATTAACATGAGTTATGCCCGCCGGGACTTGGTTAGCCGTGAAGCCGATGTGGCGATTCGGCATGTGAGCAATCCTGCGGATTCTTTAACCGGCAAACGAGTCGCTAGAATTTATAGAAGCGCGTACGCCAGCCCAGAGTATTTAGCGTCTCACGACTTAAACATTAACCCACAAGGGTGTCATTGGTTGGGGTGGGGAAAAAATGGTGGGCAAGTAAAGTGCCATGAAAAAGAGAAGTATCCGCTTATTCCTATTCGAGGCAACTTGTATTCAGATGTATTGCAAGCCAGTGCGGTGTTATCACATATGGGGATTGCGACGTTGCCGTGTTTTATTGGGGATAACAGCAAAGGCATGGTGCGTATCCCCGGTGCTCAAGCGCACCCCGGAGACTGGATCTGGGTGCTGGCTCACAAGGACATGGCAAAAAACTCAAGAGTCAGGGTGCTTATAAACGTGCTGGCTAGCGCGTTTGCCAAATATAAAGACAAGATTGAAGGCGTTGTTTAGTATTAGGCATAATCGTTTATTCGACATGAAACTAAAAAATAATTAAAAAGGCTTTAAATGGAATCAATTGCAATTATAGGAATGATCTTTGGCATGGCTGCATTAAAGTTTGTATTGCAGGCACAAAAGGACATAAAGGTTTTAGAGCAGAGAATAGAAAAACTTGAGAGCGAAATGAGTAAATCGAACTAA
This sequence comes from Bermanella sp., assembly GCA_029938135.1. GTDB lineage: Bacteria > Pseudomonadota > Gammaproteobacteria > Pseudomonadales > Oceanobacteraceae > Bermanella. The sequence continues at coordinate 5,542 of JAPYOO010000081.1, forward strand.
GTGTAGATACCCCGCCTGCTGCTCACCATTGATTGGCCATAATAACGGCTGCACTACGGTTATCAATATCCAGTTTTGAGTAAATATTTTTTAAGTGCCACTTGGTTGTCGATACAGCAATACAAGCCTTATTGCTTATCTCAGCGTTAGACAGGCCACCGCCAAGTAGTTTAAAAATATCCAATTCTTTATTCGTGAGCACTATTTGCGGTTTTACCATGTTTTCATGTGTTGGTGAAATAACTAGGTTGTGATTAAATACTTTACGAAATTCTCTGGATAATTTAAGCTTATTTGATTGTACCGATTCTATAAATAGCTGTTTAAAACCTGGCGACTCATCAAATACACTGCGGGATAAACTGTGTAATCCACAGTGCTCTACCAATTGTACTAATTTTTTTATAGCGCAGTCCTTGGCCCCGCTTTTATCTATCACCACCAATAAGTTACATCTTGCAATAAGTGCGCGATATTTATTTCCAAGTGAGTCAAGGGTGTTAATTAATTGCTCCAGTATGTTTTTAGCGGCATCAAATTGTCGCTCGGTAACCAGCCAGTAAACAGAGGTTAATGCGTGCCGCTCACGGGTTTCTTCATATTGATTTGGTTTTATAAATACATCTGTTTTTAAAAACAAATGCAATTTGTTGTCATGATAAATGCTATCAGCCAGTGGCACATTTTTATCTTTAATGGCTTGTCTCATCCTTTCTTGAATAACTTGGCTTTGAAAGCGGCCATAATTACCAAGTAATAATATTCGTTCTAACTGTGTTAGAAGTTTGGCCGCTTTTGTTTTTTCACCCTTCATATGCCAAAGCCTAGAAAGTAACAGGTACACATGGGTAATCACTTCGGTGGCACAGGTATAGTTAACAACAGGCAGTAGTTTCTCACAGAAAAATAACGCTAACTTCAAGTCATTTTGTTCATAGTGTACCACCATCATGCCTGTGGCTAAGTTAACCCATACCGGGGAGTTTCCACCTTGGGGAGCGGCTTCATAGGCGGTAATCATATTTTTTATGGCATCAGTGCCACGGCACAAGTAACGATCACTCAAAATAATCAATAGATCTGCATAGCTTTCTAAAAATATATGGCCTGTTTCCCGTACTAGGCTGCGGGCTTGATGAGCAAGTGTAAACGCTTCATGGAATTGACCACGATAAATGCGTTCATAAGCCACAAACATAATGGATAAGGCACGGATATCTGGATTTGAATGTTGATTGGCTAACCGTGTCACGTTTGAATCGCTTAATGCGGAGTCTTCCCGTTGAAAAATCAGCAGCATGTGTTCAATGAAGGCGGCTTGCGTTAATGTTTGACCCTGCCCATATTTTAGGGGCTTAGGGGAGTCATTGTTCTGTTGCTTTAAAAGTTCAAGGTAGTAATTTGCCTGGTTAAAACGTCTAGAAAATAGCAACGCGTATGTAATAGACACTAATAGGTCGTAATCGCAGTTTATGCGTGACTCATCTACGTGTTCAATGGCTTCAATAATAAGATCAAATTCACCCGCCCTTAACCAGCGATCACATGCAATACGTAATACACTGAACAAATAATCTTGATCGTGGGAGTATTTTGCATGGTTTATGGCAAGTTGATATTTTTTTTCCTTTAAAAAATAGCCTGCAGACTTTTTATGAATTTTTTGTATTTGTTGCTGTGAAATTGTTAGTTTTAACCGTTCTTGTAAAAAGTCATGAAGCAAAGGGTGATATTTAAAATATCCCATTTTGGTGGGGTCTGGCAGTAAAAAAAGCTCTTGCGCTGACAACTTTCTAAGAATACAAGATGCATTTTCAACGTTTAATACAACTTTACATATATCGGCATTAAACGTCTCAAATAGTGCCGTAGTTAATACAAACTCTTGAATTTTATTTGGTAAATTTATTAATACTTCATAACCAAAATAGTTGAGCATTTCAGGTTGTGTTCCATTAAAAGTAGTCAGGGCAACACTTCCGGACTCTTGGAAAGCCAGTAGCGCAAATTTAACTCCCACAAACCAGCCCTGAGTTTGATTCATAAGACCATCCAATTGATGGCTATCTAGTGGTTTATCGCCTAAATGTTGGTTGAGTGTTTTTATCTCGTTAATTTCTAGTTTTAAATCATGACTATTGATGATAAATACTTGCTCATTCAATTTCATGCGACTAATAGAAAAATTAGGGTACTGTCGACTAGATATAATAAATTGTATGTTCTTAGGAATTTCTTTGATAAGTGTGAAAAATAAATTTTGAGATGCCTTAGATTTAATTATGTGGAAGTCATCTAATATTAAAGTTAAATTTTCATCGATGGACTCAAATGCAAGAATTAAGCTTTCTAGGAGAATATTTGTTTCAATTGGTTTTTCGGAGTTGAACAGATTAAAAATTGAATCGTTCCATATGGGAGCAATTTTTCTAATTTCGGACAATATTGTTTTTAATAGTGCCTGCCCTTCACTTAAGCGAGGGGATATTTCAATTTTGATCACAGAGTTTCTAGAATGGGTTTCTTGCCACTGTTTAAGTAGTGTACTTTTCCCCGAACCGGCGGCCGCGATTAACAGAGTGAACGGGTAGGTCGCAGCTTGATTAAGTAGACCTAGCTGGCGGGGTCTAATGATATTAGATTGCATAAGCGTTATACATCTTCATTTTTATTATTATTCGCAGGTTTTGAGTGTATTAAGTCTTTATCACCATATCACCGATATAACAGAAAATTCCCCCCCCCTCATTTTAAACGAGCACATAAATTTAACTTATTTCTATTATTGTGAAGTAGGAATTGTTTGGTAGATTTATGACTAATGAAAAATAATTACATTTTTATTTGAATGTATAGCTTTTAAGATTTATGGGGCAGTAGTTTATGGTTATTTTTAAAGTGAGAGTAAAAACCGGTACTTAATAATTAAAAAAGACGCCCATCTCAACCGTTAAGTAAGATGGGCGCGGTAAGAGTCTGCGTTACGGCGCTTTAAACCGTTACACAAACGGAGACTTAATCGAGAATGGGGGTCATTTGTAGCTCAATGGTATTACCTTCCCCAGCCATCTTAAGATTTAAGATACTGGTTAATAGCCCACAGTTTTCTAGCGGTGGAAGTGTATACGTGCCGGTCACTAAACCACCTTCAATAGTATCAAACGGCTGATCACTTGGGGATTCAATGGTAAAGGTTACTGGAGTTTTAGTACGACAATTGTCACCGCCACCAATTGGCCAGTTAATTAAACCAAACATGCTTTTAGTAACCTTAGGCACTTTAATGTAAGCAGAAGCGGTGGCGATTAACTTGCCGTCTACCAAACTACCTACCGCTTCACCTACAGATTCAAATTCAATGTTGGCAGTGGCAAGATAGCGGCTCCATCCCTTAATGACTTCAAAGCTGCCAGAGGTAGGATCAAGTTTCATGTCACCAGTGAAATCACCGCTTGATAAATTAAGCTGGCTAATAATTACGCCATTTAAATTTAAGGTTCCACCGTTAGCGGCTAAGAAACTGCTGCCTTGAATGGCCAGCGGAATCTCTAATACAAACCCTGTGTCTTCTTCTTTACCTGTGCCCATTAATGGAACGGTTAAACTGGCTTGCTGTGCGTCGTCAGACGTTATGGTTAAGCTGCCATTGCTGCTGCCCAAAATGGCGTTGTAAGTGATATCAATGGCACAACTGCTACCAGCTAATACCAACGAACAAGTATCATTTGATTTTACAAACTCACTGCCGGAAACTTGCGCGCCCGAAACAGTCAGTGCGGCGCCACCGGTATTGTTGATAGTAACGGTTTGACTATTAGAGGTGCCTTCAACAATAGTGCCGAAGTCTAGAGATGCAGGTGTCACCGTAATTTCTGGCAGCAATTCAACTTGACCAGAACCACTTAATGAAATGCTGATGCTGGGCTGGTCTTCGTCGGTAGAGTCAATAATCAAAGTGGCATTTTGTACACCGTCTTCAGACGCAGTAAAGGTTACATTAACCGAGCAACTGGCACTGCCAGCAAGCGTAGTACAAGAATTGGTTTCGCCAAACGCGGCGGCATCAGGGCCGGTAATTGAAATTGAATTAATACCAAGAGCCAGGTCACCTATATTGGTAATGCTAATAGTATGGGTAGTCGATTGGCCCAGTTGTAAGGTGCCAAAATTAATGGGGGCAGTGGCCACATCAATATCGGCGGGTCCATCAACGATTACAGGTCCATCGCCCACCACTTCAAAACTGGTGAGGGTGGTATCTTGTCCGGCGACGACTAAGCAGTCGGCTTCAAATACACCTATTGGTGCAGGAGCTACCTGTCCATTGGCCTTGTAATTTTTCATTTGAAGAATTAAATCGTCCACCGTTAGGCTCACTACGCCCACATGGGAAGCATTAAATTCAACAGCAGGTGCCTGGCCACTGGCCGGTATATCAAAAGGACCACTTTCATCAGTAGGAATTTCGGTAGGCTCAAGTGTCAGTTGTGAGCTGTTATCTATATCACCCACCACAGTATGAAAGGTGTTAACGCTTTGGGCGGTGCCAGTCACTTGTGTAGCGTCTACAAAGGCAAGTCCTTGGCGTGCTTTATCGGGCACAGTGGTAATTACATCTACTTGGATAGGGCCTAATACTGGGTTGTCGGCCAAGATGACTTGTTCAGGGTAGTCTACTGTGATGCTGGCTAAAATAATTTGATCGCCAATTAATGGGAACGGGCAGTTCATTTCAAGGACTTTAGTTACTGGTGCGGCGAAAACACTTTGGCTTACCGCCACTAATGCAGCACTGGCCATGGCCATGCGTAAGGGTGAAAGAAAACGAATTTTGGATTTCATGATGTTGCTCCTATATTGTCTTATAATTTTATTTTTTATTTTTTTTATAGTTCTATGGGCTGGCACAATGGATTATTGGCCTGAGCGGGGAACACTCTTACTCAATAATTAAACCTGTGAAGTCGAGCATGCCAACAAAAGCTCAGACTAAAACGTCAGGAAGAGTATTAAACGAGGCTTACCCAATAGGGTCATTGTTAATAACGGATGTAAGTTTGTTAATAAAGGGCAATGATTGTGTTATCACGTTTTTTAAAAACAGTAATAGAGCCGTATTTTTAAAAAGAGTGTGTTAGTTCACATTTTATAAAATTCTTCCCCCCCCCTTTTTAATTGGGAAGGGGGTGAGGGGGGGGAGTGTTAAAATCAGGTTTGCTACCTTGGTCCCATTCATGGACGGGGAAATTTATGCAAACGCTGGACGAACAGATTCCTATAATATCTTATCGATATGTGAAACGTTTTTTTGAATTTATGGAAATAAGGCAAGTGCACATGAAAGACCTGCCTGTATATGCATCGCTTTTCAATGAATTATTTAGTGACCCCGAAGGCAGCATCTCGGTACAGCAACTGCGAATGTTGTCTGGTGCCGCCGACGAATTGTTAAACGACGAAAAAGCAGGTTTTGAGTTTGGTCAGAAATTAGATTTATCCACACACGGGCTATTGGGTTACACAGTAATGAACTCTGAAAATCCTATTCAGCTCATTGAAACCATTGTTAATCATGTTTCTGTTAGTGTTCCGTTATTTCGTTTAAAGGTGCGTCGCCAGGGTCATGGTGTGGTTATATCAGTGCAGGATCTTTGGGATTTGGGGGATGCCAAATCTTTAATAACTAAAATATACTTGGGCAGTATTTATGAAATTGCTCGAAGTTTGTGTCAAGAGATTCGCTTTGAGTGCGCATTTTCCTCCTTAAAAGCATCGCAGTGGACTACCCTTACCGGCGACAGTAAATGGCATTTTGACACTCAATTCACTCAGGTGGTGTTGCCTGAAATATACCGATCATCTAAACCCCATCAAAAACGGCTACTTAATACTGGTTTGTATTCAATTAAAGATTCAGATTTACCACTCCAGTCACCGGCAGCAAATGTGCAAAAACCTCTCACAAGACAGATTCATGATCATGTCTTACAAGAACTAAGATACGCCAATATTGAGAAAAGTGCCCAACGGTTAAACATGAGTACACGCCATTTACGCAAACGTTTGGCGCAAGAGGGTTCGTCGTTTCGGGAAATAAGCACAAATATCCGTAAGCAGTTTGCTGCGACTTATCTTAAAAACACGCCGCTCTCCATTAATGAAATTGGACTCAAGCTAGGGTTTGGTGATCAATCAAGTTTTACTCGCGCCTATCAACGTTGGACAGGTGAAACTCCGGGAGCCACCCGTAAACATCAACAATAATTACAGTCCTACGACAGTACATTTATACGGTTAACTCTTGTTACTTTCAGGGTGAAATATTAATGATTGATTAGCTTTACGAACGCTTCGGCCCCAATTTATTTGTTGGTCTTGTGTGACGGTATATTCAGCGGAAAACACCTCGGCTAGACCGTCATAATATTCTAATTCTACATTTAACTGTGGGCGCAGGCTATTTTTTCTGTGCATAGAATAAACCACGGCAGAGCCGATAATACGTGCCGAATCGGCTTGGGATTGCAAAACTTTTCGAATAAAGGGAATGGCTTTATTGGTGTTTTTAACGCCGCCACCGGGTTTTCCATACCAAACAAACTTCACGCTACCATCCGAAAATAACGCGGCGCCATAGGTAAAAAACTCCCCATAGGTTTTATGCAGTAACTTGGTTTTGTCTAGAGTTTTAACCAGTAAAAAATCGGTATTAATGCGTGTTTGTGATTTTTTTGTAATATCGCTGAGATGCTCTAAGCCATCGACTTTTAAAGCCTGAGTTTGGTGCATGACAACACTTAATAAGCCGATGCTTATTAGTTTTGCCGTGAAATTAATAGTGAAACGGATTCCCCGTAAGCCCATGATGAACCCCCTTGTGTAATGAAAAATGCAGCGATGTCAAACCCGCTCCTGTGTTGATAAAACTCAGGGCGGGCTTGTATACACTATCTACTTGCCAATAAAGAGATTAATGGCCAAATACAACTGTTTTTGCTTTCATGTGCACGTCGGTGAAATACAAATCACCCACTATGGCACCACTGCCGGCACCGCCCAATGCAAAATTTTCAAGATCGATATCAGCTTCTAGGTTTTGGATATCAAAGGCTAGACCTTCAGTTCCGTTGGCAGCCACCGCTTTACTAATGTTTACTTGCGCATGTGCCATTGAATTGCCTTTGTCTTGAGTGCCCAACCAAACCACATCATCACCACGGCTATTGTGAATAGAGAAGTCAGTGGTCACCGAAGCAAACGGCAGGCTTAATTTACCTTCGGCATTGAAGTAGGCCGACATGTTTATGCCGCCATCATTGCCATCGATAATAATATCAACCGGTCCTAAGTATCCGTTTAAGGAAAGATCAGAAAGTAGCACAGTGCCGTCCGTAACCGAACCTGCCTGCTGAGTTGAATCACCCAAACCAATTGAACCAATGCTTAAACTGAAATCAACTGATTGCAGTAAGTTGGTAGAATCGGTGGCTAAAATAGAAATAACCAAATCGCCATCACTGATAGTTTGATCCACATAGTTTCCGCTTACCGCACCGCCTACCAAAAGGGCTGCTTGTTCAATATATGCTTCCCCACGACGTGAAGTGCCTAAGTCTTGATTTGTGTCAGGACCTGCCACGTCAACAGTCATGGTAATGTTGTTTAGGATGCCGTCACCAGCACCGCCAAACGCACCCGTGCCGCCGGTAAGGACAACATCTTTAATAGAAATGAAACCGCCGTCTTTATAATCGATGGCGCCAATGCTTATCTCAGCTTCATCAATCTGAATGGTTAAACCCGCTTGACCCACAGTGGCCCCTAATGTTTCGTCATCCATCGCAATCATGTCTGCGTTGGCAGATGAGGCGGCGGCAATTGCTGCAAGCAATGCAACTTTTGGTAAAGTTTTCATTGTATGTCTCCCTAAGAGTTTTTGTAATTTTTGGAGTGTGTACGCAGCACCGCAAGCGGTAATGAAGCTAAACGCCATAAAGCCAATCACTATGATTAAGTTAATGGCGCTGAGGTGTAGTTCAATGTGCATGCACACTGTTATTAGGCGGTTTTAGGGGGGAGGCGTCATTGATTAAAGCGGAGTTAATATTGACAAAAAGGGGCAAGATAAGGGCGTATAAATATGCGGGTGTATAACGTCTATAGTGGCGAGCATGCATATGCCCTATGTTTAATAGATATACAAAAAAGGTTGGGGAATAAAAATTAAGAATAAAACGTAAGGAAGGTAAAACGAATACGCGCCCTTCAATGCAATAACCGTTATGGCATTAAAGGGCTAGCTTGTGACAGGTCCTTAGCTGCCTAATATTTTCATAGGTAAACTAAGAATAGGACTGGTTGAATCGGCAAAGCTGATGATTATTAATATATGTCCACCTGCCACCACAAAGTACCAAGCCGCCGAAAACAACTGCCCGTAGCTATCAAGTGGTACTAAGTGCGAAAATTTTCGCTGACGCCATTCAAAAATAATCTCCAGCGCACCCACAATTAAAAAGAATACCAATAGCGCTAAACCAAAAGTGTAAGAGATTAATAAACCTAACGCAATGCCCGCCATACAGGCAGAAAGGCCGACCCACGAGCGCATAGAAAAACTAATGCTCTTTAAAATATGCCCGCCATCAAGCGGCAAAATAGGTAGTAGATTAAATAGGTTTAACAATGAACCTAAAACGGCGGCCCCGGCGAATAATTCAATATCGGTAATGGCATATAACAGCCAACAGCCCAGCGACATAAATAAACCAAACACAGGCCCCATGATAGATATCACTACGTCTTGCCAACGGGTATTGATTTTGTCATCCGATACCGCTAACCCGCCTACAAACGGAATTAAATAAATGCCCTTGGTCTTAATGCCAAAATACTGCATTGCTTTAACATGGCCGTATTCGTGCGCCACCAAACAGGCAATTAAAACCAGCGCAAATTCAAAGGAGAATAACCACGCATAACCCGCCACCGACGCGCCCGCTAAAACGGCTTTAACTACCTTGGCGCTTTTTAATAATTTAAAACCCAGTGCCGCGAGTCCCATTAGGTTCAAGGATTTTTTGGGTTTTACTAAGTGCCCTCCGCTTGGCAGTGGGCATTGGCCGCTTTCTTGTAGACGCTGCTCTACCCACAGCTGGTAACTAAGATTGTTGTCTTCAGCCTGTAAGTTAAGGCTAATAGACAAGGGCGCAGCGGGCTGTACAGCCGCTTGCGCTTGTAATTCAAAGCGGTGCGCAATTTCATTGATTTGCACACCTGCAAGTTCGGCACGGCTAACCAGTTGCTCCCCCCAATAAAGGCTTTGCACTGAATCGCTGTCGGTTATAAGGCGTAAAGGCTTGCCCATTAACATCAAGCTTAAAAGTTCAGTAGAACCTTCTTGATGCGGCTCGTTGGTGTTGTTTTCTAGGTTGGGCAAGTGGATGGCTCTCAATGTGAATGACTATTTAATATGGGGATGAAGTGTACCTGAAATCCATCATAGTTTTGCAGTTTAGTGGTTTTCATCGACCTTCAATCGTTTAAAAGGTAATCTGAGTGCAGTAAAAATATGAAATCAAGGATAAAAGAATGGAATCAACTCTTAAGTACGTTTTGTACGCAATATCGTTAGTGGCGTTAGTAACAGGTCTTAATGTTTTAATCGGCGGGGCTGCGGCTATTCCGGGGGCGTTAGGAGGTGTTGAGGCCACGGTAGATAATGAACTTAGGTTTTTTTCCATTTTTTGGATAGCCTACGGTGCTTTTTGTTTTTGGGTGGCTAAAAATATCAAGGATCAAAGCGTTTTTATTCCTGTTATTGCCTTGGTATTTTTTCTGGGTGGTGTTGGTCGATTAATCTCAACGCTGTTAGTGGGTCCTCCTGCTGATATTTTAATGCCTGCTATGATACTGGAACTTGTGCTACCCATCGTGATTTATACTTTTTATTGGAAACTAAATAAAATATCTGAGCCGAGTGTTCACGCTAATTAATGGTGATTAAAAATACTATCTACATGGAGTGAGATAACATGATTGGCTACATTACATTGGGCACCAATGACTTTGATCGCGCGGTTATATTTTATGACGGGTTAATGAATCATCTTGGTGAACATAGGCTGTGGAAAACAAATTCTATGGCCGCGTGGGGGCAATCTAGAGATGTTCCTGC
>JAPYOO010000378.1 GCA_029938135.1 Bermanella sp.
GCCATTTGCTTATACAACAAAAACACCACCGGCAGCACCAGCAAAATCAAAACTAAAGTCGACAACATGCCTCCCACCATAGGCGCAGCTATACGTTGCATCACTTGTGAGCCGGTACCCTCGGTAAACATGATGGGCAGCAAACCTACTGTGGTGGAAATGGCGGTCATTAATATGGGCCGCAAACGCTGGCTGGCGCCGTGAATGATGGCTATGGGTAAACTGGGCTCGCGGTTATTTATTACCGCTAGCTCTTGTTCACGTTGCCATGCTTGATTTAAATACAGCAGCATTAACACACCGATTTCCACCGAGACACCAGCTAACGCAATGAAACCTACACCCACCGCCACCGAGAATTGAAAGCCTAAATAGTGAATTAAATACAAACCACCCAATAACGAAAACGGCATGGTTAATAAAATCATCACCACTTCGGGCACCCGCCTAAAACTCAAATACAACAATAAGGCAATGATGCCCAAGGTAAGCGGCATCACCATATTAAAACGTTCTTGCGCACGGATCATGTATTCGTACTGGCCCGACCATCGCAGTGAGTAACCGGGAGGTAAATCTAATTGATTGGCCACCACTTGCTGGGCATTTTTTACGTAACCCGCTAAGTCTTCTACTTCTAGGTCCACATAAACCCAGCCATTTAAGCGCGCATTTTCACTTTTAATCACCGCTGCCCCCTCATCCACATATACACGGGCCACATCACTTAAGGCGATGTATTGTTGTGAACGGGTAAGGATGGGTAACAAGCGTAACTGCGATAAACTGTCACGATATTTTTGTAAGTAGCGCACGTTTACCGGATAACGTTCTAGCCCCTCTACGGTTTGCGTAACATCTACCCCGCCAATGGCAGTTTGCACGGTGGTTTGTAAGTCTTGAATATTCAGCCCGTAGCGAGCCGCCTTAGCGCGATCAATATCCACTTTAATATAACGCCCGCCCACCACACGCTCGCTGTACACCGAGCGAGTACCAGGTACGTCTTGTAAAATAACTTCCAATTGCTGCCCAATGCCTTCAATGGTTTTTAAACTGGGGCCTGCTATTTTAATGCCCACTGGGGTTTTAATGCCGGTGGCCAGCATATCTATGCGGGTTTTAATGGGCATAACAAAGGCGTTGGTTAAACCGGGAAAGCGTATTTTCTCGTTCAGTTCATCTTGAATATCTTTGCTGGTAATGCCCTCTCGCCATTGGCTTTTGTCTTTAAATTGAATCACGGTTTCAATCATGGTTAAGGGAGCGGGGTCGGTTGCCGTTTCTGCCCGTCCAATTTTACCAAACACGGTTTTCACTTCGGGTATGGTTTTAATAATTTTATCGGTTTGCTGTAATAGCTGTCGCGCCTTACCAATTGAAATACCGGTATAGGTAGTGGGCATATACATTAAGTCCCCTTCATCTAATGGGGGCATAAATTCACTGCCGGTATTTTGTATGGGGTAAATAGCACTGGCGGCCAATGCAAATGCCATTAACAAAACACTTTTAGGGTATTTTAAAACTTGTTTAATAACAGGCTGGTATAAAAATATAAAGATTCGATTTAACGGATTATGTTTTTCATCGACTATTTTACCGCGAATAAAATACCCCATTAATACCGGCACCAACGTAATGGACAAGGCAGCCGCCATGGCCATGGCATAGGTTTTAGTAAGTGCCAGCGGCGTAAATAGTCTTCCCTCTTGTGCCTGCAAGGTAAACACCGGTAAAAAACTTAAGGTGATAATGAGTAACGAGAAAAACAATGCAGGCCCCACCTCTAACGACGATTCCATTACGATTTGCCAACGGTTTTTATGGGTAACCGTTTGCCGGGCTAAGTGTTTATGTAAGTTTTCAATCATCACAATGGCGCCATCCACCATGGCCCCAATGGCAATGGCAATACCGCCCAAGGACATAATATTGGCATTAACACCTTGCAAGTACATAATAATAAAGGCGCCTAAAATGGCCACTGGCAAGCTAATAAGTACCACTAACGACGATCTAAAGTGAAACAAAAACAGCATGCAGATAAGCCCCACCACAATAAATTCTTCGGCGAGTTTTTCCATTAAATTATCGATGGCGCTTTGAATTAAATTAGAGCGGTCGTAGGTCACCACAATCTCTACGCCTTCTGGCAAGCTGGATTTTAAACTGGCTACTTTTTCTTTCACTAGGTCTATGGTGGCCTGGGCGTTTTCTCCAAAACGCATAACCACTATGCCGCCCACCACTTCACCTTCACCGTTTAATTCACTAATGCCACGTCGCATTTGTGGGCCCACTTGCACTAATGCAATATCCCCCAATAACAAGGGCGAGCCTTTGGTATTTACGCCTAAGGGTATATTTTTAATGTCTTCAACATTTTGAATGTAGCCATTAATACGTACCATGTATTCGGCTTCGGCCAACTCCAGTACCGATGCGCCGCTTTCACTGTTGGCCATCTTTATGGCGTTGTGTACATGGTTTAACGGGATGCCGTAGGCACGTAGTTTTAGCGGATCTATTTGCACTTGATATTGGCGCACCATACCACCTACAGTGGCCACCTCGGATACACCGGGCACCGCTTGCAATTCAAATTTTAAAAACCAATCTTGCAGGCTGCGTAATTCACTCAGATCGTGTTTACCGGTTTTATCCACTAACGCATAGTTATAAATCCA
>JAPYOO010000379.1 GCA_029938135.1 Bermanella sp.
TACAGCAAAGAGCTAGAGCTCTCTAGTCAATACAAATCAGACTTTTTAGCCACTATGTCTCATGAAATTCGCACCCCCATGAATGGGGTATTAGGTATGTTATCGCTGCTGATTAAAACAAAGTTAACGCCGGATCAATTAAAAAAAGCCACTATGGCCAGTACCAGCGCCAAATCTTTACTGTCGATTATTAATGATATTTTAGATTTTTCAAAAGTTGATGCCGGTAAAATGGAGTTGGAAATACTCGACTTTGATTTGCGCACGTTACTGGGGGATTTAGTTGAATCCATGGCCATAAAGGCACAAGAAAAAGGACTTGAGATTATTTTGAATGCGGTGGAAATTGAGCATTCTATGGTGAAGGGCGACCCAAGTCGAATACTGCAAATATTAACCAACCTTGTGGGTAACTCCATTAAATTCACCGAGCGTGGTGAAGTCATTGTTAAGGCCAGCTTAAAAGAAGACAGTGACGACGATTTAACATTGACCTGTACGGTGGTGGATACTGGCATTGGCATTCCAAAAGAACAGCAAAAAAATATGTTTCAGGCGTTTCATCAAGTGGATGCCTCTACCACCCGTAAATATGGCGGCACCGGTTTAGGTTTATCGATAGTAAAAAAACTGTGTGAACTGATGGAGGGGGATGTAACGGTGAGTACTCCGGCATCAGGGGGCAGTTGTTTTGAATTTTGCGTTAAACTTAAAACCAGTAAACAGTCCCGTACGGTGATGCCGTTACTGAATATGAAAGCACTTAATTTATTGGTGATAGACAGTAATACCAGTAATCGTGACGCTTTGTGCCATCAGCTAGAGCACTGGGGCTCTAAAGTACAAGGCACCTTTGACGGTTCTACCGCGCTTAAGCTGATGGAAAACCGCCATGACAAATCCTTGCCCAGCTACGATTTAGTGTTTATGGATGCACAATTACCCGATATGCCCGCCCAGAAATTAGCGGCCGTTATTAAAAATAATGAACACTTTGCTGCCATGAAATTAATCATGATGACCAGCATGATAGATAACAGTGAAGCCCTAAAGGCAAAGGAATGGGGATTTAGCGCCTATTATCCTAAGCCTATGACCACTTCCGATTTGTTTGACTCGCTGGCGGCGATTTTAGAGGACTCAAAGGCACTGAAGCACTCGTCAGAAGCCGGTAGTGGCGGTTATCAGCAGTTTATTAGTCAGGATCAGGGTTACTTACTCAGTGTTAAGCCTACCAGCATCACTTGGGTGGATAACGTACGGCTATTATTGGTAGAGGATAACCTGATCAATCAAGAGGTGGCCAAAAGCTTACTGGAAGAAATGAACTTGTCTGCCGATGTGGCCAGTGATGGCGAAGAAGCGCTGTTAATGCTTAACCAAAGCTCCCCTGACAATCCATATACGTTGGTCTTGATGGACTGCCAAATGCCCGTGATGGATGGTTATACCACTACACGTAATATTCGTTTGGGTGAAGCGGGCGAGCATTATAAGTCTATTAGCATCGTAGCTCTTACCGCGAATGCCATGCAGGGTGACAAAGAGAAGTGCCTAGAGGCCGGTATGAGCGATTACTTAAGCAAACCCATTGAGCTTGATCATTTGAAGGGCATGTTAATTAAATGGCAAAGCGCAGAGCCGCCAAAATCATCCAGTTAGCTTAATGCTGCGTATCTAAAAAATGGCCTAATCTGTTACAATCAGCGTTTTTACTCTAGGGCAGCATTTATTGCCCCAGCGATACCACAGGAATACACCTTGAGCTCATCCGATTTCTCGTCATTAGCGTTACACACCCCTTTGCTTGAGAACCTGAAATCCTTGGGTTATGACAGCATGACCGAAATTCAGGAGCAAAGCCTGCCACATATTTTGGCCGGCAAAGATGTTATTGCTCAGGGTAAAACCGGTTCGGGTAAAACCGCGGCCTTCGCCTTAGGGCTGCTGCAGTCGCTAAACGTTAAAAACTATTACGTGCAAAGCATCGTTTTGTGTCCTACCCGCGAATTGGCCGACCAAGTCGCCAAAGAGATTCGCAAGCTGGCCCGCACCATTCACAATATTAAAGTACTTACCCTATGTGGCGGCATGCCGTTTGGCCCACAAATTGGATCATTAGAGCACGGCGCACACATTATAGTGGGCACCCCTGGCCGTGTTGAAGAGCATGTGCGCAAGGGCACACTAGAGCTTGATAGGGTCAGCACCCTAGTATTGGATGAAGCCGATCGTATGTTAGAGATGGGCTTTCAAGAATCGTTAGACAATATTATTGTAGATATCCCTAGTGATCGCCAAACGCTGCTGTTTAGCGCCACGTTCCCTGACACCATCGAAGCCATTGCTAAGCGCATCATGCAAACGCCTTTTCGTGTACAGGTAGAATCTAAGCACGACGACAGTTCAATCAAACAACACTTTTATAAAGTGAAGTCAGACAGCGATCGTTTACTGGCTGTGCGTTTATTGTTGTTACAGCACAACCCAGAAAGCTCAGTGGTGTTTTGTGCCACTAAGCGTGAGTGTCAGCAAGTATGTGACGACCTAGTACAAGAAGGTTTCAGCGCAGTGGCCCTGCATGGTGACTTAGAACAGCGAGACCGTGATCAAACCCTAGTGCGTTTTGCCAATAAAAGTGCCTCTATTTTAGTGGCCACCGATGTAGCGTCCCGTGGTTTGGATGTAGA
>JAPYOO010000380.1 GCA_029938135.1 Bermanella sp.
ACCTACTTTGTACCCGACGTGGCCTACCACCTAAACAAATGGCAGCGTGGCTTTAAGCGTGTGATTAACGAACAGGGTGCGGACCATCACTCAACTATCACCCGTGTGCGCGCCGGCTTGCAAGCGCTTAAAATGGATATTCCTGAAGGCTGGCCCGACTATGTACTGCACCAAATGGTGACGGTAATGAAAGGCGGCGAAGAAGTTAAAATCAGTAAACGTGCCGGCAGCTACGTCACCCTGCGCGACCTTATTGACCAAGTGGGCCTAGATGCCACTCGTTACTTCTTAGCGGCACGCTCGGTGAGTTCACAACTAACCTTTGATATTGATTTAGCTTTAAGTCAGTCAAACGACAATCCGGTTTATTACATTCAATATGCCCACGCCCGTATTTGCAGTATTTTACGTAAAATGGCTAGTGAAGAATTAAATTGGGATCAAGCCAATGGCTTAGCCAAGCTGGACTTGCTAGTAGAAGACCAAGAAAAGTCACTGGCCAATAAGCTGGCGCGTTTCCCCGAAATAGTCTCAGTGGCAGGTACCTCAAATGCCCCACATATTGTGGCCAACTACCTGCACGAACTCGCCAGTGACTTCCACTCGTATTACAACAACCACAAAACCATCGTAGACGATGCCAACCTGCGTGATGCACGTATCACGCTTACACAAGCGGTACGTCAGGTATTGGTAAACGGTTTAGATCTGCTGGGCATCAGTGCTCCGGAGAAAATGTAACATGGCGACCGGTTCGCCACGCTGGGTGTGGATTTTCACACCCTTAGTTGCCTTAAGTTTTGTTGGGTTTTTATTCTATCTCACCACCATTCCAGCCGGTGACGACATAGACAAAATTACCCTGTCACTAAGTGAACAAGCCAAACAGGCTAAAAAAGCCCTAGAAAGCAGCGCTAAACAGGTCATTAATGAAACCGTGCAAGCGGCTATTAAAAAGGAAATACCTGCGGCCGCTAAAAGCGACAGCGTAAACAGTGCGGTGGATAACTACGAGTTTTTTGAGATTTTAGAAAACAAAAAAGTCACGGTTGAAAAAGTCAATGAGTACAAGTCCACACCCAAAGGCTTTGATAAAAACGGTAATAAAATTCAGTACCGCTTAAAGACAGGATCGTTCCGCTTACAACAGGGAGCCGACCGAATGAAAGCTCAATTAACGCTAAACGGATTTAGCACACAAATTGAAAGTGCCGAGGTAAACAGCAGCACTTGGTACCGAGTGTTCACTGGCCCCTTTGCTAATCGTTCTAAAATGAACAAAGCACAAGATCAGTTAGTGGCGCTTGGCATTCAAAGTGTTGAGATCAAGCAAACTCTACCTTAGGTAGGGCTTGCGAGTACCTGAGTATTAAGAGGGAGCAACAAAGTAGGTTTAAAATAAGAAATGTAATCTGAAAAGACGTGAGCAACACGTGTTAATTAAAAAATGTACCTAAACCCGACCTCTCAATAGGCGTTACCATTAAATCCGCCGACGGATTGCATGCAAACACTTTGGCATATTGCTCGGTAAGCCTGCCTAAATGCTTAAAACCACAACTATAAGCCGCTTCGGTCACGCTACTAGAAACCGCTAATTTTTCACGAAATCTATGCAACCTAAATTGCTGTAAATAGCTATTAGGGCTTAAATCCAATTCTTGTTTAAATACAATCTGCAGATTACGAATAGACGTAGACGACGCCCCTGCTAAATCGGCCAAACGGATCGGCTGTTTAAAGTTTTCACGAATATAATCCAAGGATCGGCTTAGTATTTTCTGACGCGTACTGGGTTTCACTTCAACTAGGTCTGATCGCACCAAAGGCAAGAATATATCAGACAGTAAGCTCATCACTTGAACCACATCAAACTCTTTACCGTGTTTGTTATATTCCAACCCCAAGGTAAGGGCACGCTCCAACGCGGCCGAAGCCTGTAAAAGGGCCTGTGCATCATACGCCCTGCGTGAGTGCGCGTTGCATAACTCTTGGTAATCTTTCATGGCTTCTAGGCCAATCACTTGCAATAACAAACGTTTATCTACATGTAGGTGCAACATGGGTAAATCTTGCGGAAAGACCCACTGAGATCTGGCGCCTTCCATTTGAAACGGGCTATGGCCACCACCCCCTGGTAATTCCTGAAATTTCTCAATCAGCGCTTCATTGGGTAACGGAAGTTGAATAGCCAGTGTATTTTCACCCACAATGGCATCTTCTACTACTGCGCCATGGTTATGGCGACGCAACATAACCGTTGGCCCAAAATCTGCTATGCAGATGTCCAAACGGGTATTACCGTTTAAAGGCGTCGAAACGATATCTAGGCAAGGTAGCACTTTAAGTAAACTAAAGTAGCTAAGCCCCTGCTCTTCAAACGTTTTTATGACAATTGATTGTTCAAAATCCATTAATACTGCATTCCAAATACGTCGCGAATAAGACATTTCTACTCACTATTTATTGACTATATCACCGTCAAAACCGCCCAAATTACATTGTTCGTAATGTGGACATATCTAAGGTCAGAATCTTTGATTTATGCGTATTTTGGCTACAACCAACACCTACCCTCAGTGTAGTCGCTTATTAATAAACCAATAAATATAGTGTAATTACTCCGTAATCAGACAACTCCAGCTATCTCCACAACTTTGTTTTTTTAAACCTG
>JAPYOO010000381.1 GCA_029938135.1 Bermanella sp.
CCTTTTGCTTTGCCTATTTTTACAATCCACTGCGTTGTTTGCAGAGCCCCTAAGAGTGGCTTTTATGTACGTAAGCCCAGTGGGAAATGCTGGCTGGAGTTACAGTCATGACTTGGGTCGCAGGCATGTAGAGCAAAAATTTGGTAAGCACGTCATTACCACGTTTGTTGAGTCGGTACCTGAAGGTAAAAAAGCTCGAAAGGTATTGGCGCAATTGGCCGAGGAAAACGATATTATTTTTGGTACTTCGTGGGGTTATATGGTGTCAATGGAGCGAGTGGCCGCGCAGTTCCCCGAAGTGAAGTTTGAACACGCAACGGGTCTGCGCCGAGGAGGCAACTTGTCTACCTATGCTACTCGAATTTATGAAGCGCGCTACTTGTCGGGCGTGTTAGCGGCGTCCATGAGTAAAACGGGCAAGATAGGTTATGTGGCGGCATTTCCCATCAGTGAAGTGATTCGCGGCCTTAACGCGTTTACTTTAGGGGCACAGGCGGTAAACCCTGATGTACAGGTGATGGTGGAATGGACGCAGGCCTGGTATGCACCTGACAAGGCTAAGAAGCTAAGTCATAAACTAATCGATAACGGAGCGGATGTATTAGCGCAGCACACGGATACCCCGGTGCCAGTTGAAGTGGCAGAAAAACGTGGTGTATATGCCATCGGCTATCACAGTGACATGAGTGACTTTGGCGAACACTCTCACTTGGCTTCAGTGATACACGATTGGGGCAAAATGTATGAACACAGTATTCAGGCGCTAATCGATAAAAATTGGGGCGCGCAAGACCTATGGTTAGGTTTGCAAGATAATGCGTCAAAACTGGGGGCTTTAAGTGAAAATATCCCTAAACATGTTGTACAAAAAGTGAATGAAGCCCAACAAAAAATTATGAGTGGTGAGCTGAATATTTTTGCCGGACCCATATCAAATCATAAAGGGCGGGTACGAATTAAAGCCGGTCGTAAGGCTTCGGACGATGACTTAAGACGTATGAATTGGTACGTTTCGGGCGTAGAAGGCGACATAAAAATTTATTAATTAAGCGGTGACATGGCCCTTTTCAGCAAGAGTCTCGAATTCAACGACTCTTGCTATAAATACAAAAAATATGAACACTTACCCAAATAGTGAGCGTTATTAACACTAAACATCACTTTTTACAGGTTGTTACAAAGTGCCACCGAAGCGTCACAATTCCTCCACCAGTCGTTACTGCGTAAATTCATTTATTTGACTAAATTAACACTATCAATGTGAACTTCTACCAAGAGAGGTCGTTATGGTTGCTATCAAACATTTTGAAAATGAGCAGGGTCGAGTCATTGCCAGTGTTTTTCGTGATACCGAACACGGCATATTAATGAATGTTTTTAGCCGTAGTCAAACAGGTCCTGAAGATCTTAAAAAAGTAATGGCGTTCAGTTTCGAGCAAATTAAACGCAAGGGGCTCACGGCTTGGATAAGCGATATCAGCCAGTTAGAGGGAGTGAACGCATCAACGGTAGAGGCAGCAAGACAAAGTATATCGAAAAAAATGAAAAATACGCCTTTGCATAAATGGGCCTTTGTCAGTCATAAAGATCCAAGCAATGAGCGCTCACAAATCGTTGAAGCGATTAAGTGTCATGGCGTAAGAGTCAAAATCTTTGCAAGTGCGGCAAAAGCAGTTGAGTGGCTGGTGGTGCCTAAATTAGATGAAACGGTGTGGGATGACGTGCCAGTGTTAACGTTTTAATGCATCTGCATTTTTTGTTTAGACCGTACTCGCCCCTTTATATGCCATGGATGCGCAATTCAAGGGTGTGGTCTAAGCTCTAAGGGTCACAGCGGTAAATTCATAATTATATAAAAGCAGTACCTATGGCCCCTATATCCCAAAGGGGAAGCCGTTAGTTTGCGCTATGGATACACGGATATGTCCTTACTGAACACACAATTTTCGCCTTGGACACTAGGATTAATTTTAATCATTTTAGTGTTAACTGTGTATTTTCAGGTGTTCCGCTATAACGCACGTACAGCCGAAGCAGCACCCACTATTCTTACCAGTATTGGCATCTTTGGCACTTTTTTAGGGGTAGCCTTAGGCCTGAATGATTTTGATACTGAGCACCTTCAGCAAAGTGTACCGCTATTACTCAGCGGCTTAAAAACCGCCTTTTGGTCATCTATAGCAGGCTTACTGGGGGCATTAAGCATTAAGTTTCGTGCGGTGATGGATGTTACACACAGTGAAGATAATCAAAGTCGTACCGCCAGCATAGATGATTTAAATACTGAATTGATCAAAATACATAACGCCTTATCTGGTGAGGGTGAGCAGACTATGCTGCAAGAAATGTCGCTTATGCGCGTAGAGCAAAAACGGCAAAGTGATGATTTAATTATTGCCATGCAGCATTACCAAAAAGAGATGGTAGAAGCCAATACTAGGTCGTTAATTGATGCCCTGGCGGTGGTGATGCGCGACTTTAATACTAAAATTGATGAACAATATGGCGACAACTTTAAGCGCCTAAATGAAAGTGTCGGTCAAATGCTTCAGTGGCAGCAGCAGTACAAACAGCAATTAATAGATTTGGCGCAAAATCAAGAAAGCATAGGCTCAGCCATGCAAGATGCCAGTAATGCCTTTGAAAATATGGTGGT
>JAPYOO010000382.1 GCA_029938135.1 Bermanella sp.
TAAACCCCTGAATTAAATTATTGACTGATTACTAGGCGTTAATAAAAACCTATACTTATGGCTAGATCTATAAAGGTATTCAATTATTGAACAAAAGAAACCCTACTAAATGGCCTGACTTGTTCAATTAATGAACTAACCTACCTGTCTTAAATTAGCTACTTGTTCATTTATTGAGCTAACTTTGTTCAGTTTTTGAACAAGGGAACCTAATTTTTTAGGCCACCCATGCTGTCGCTCTATATAAAATTGCCGCCACGGGATTTTGGTGGCGTTTATTTCCAAGCGCTTCTTTGGGCATTCATCAATTTGCTGCCAAGCAATCGCATATAGGCTAGCTAAGTTTTTTCCACCTTGGCGTGTGAGCACGATCATTTCACTGGCGACCAGCTCGCAAATAACTTTTCTCAGGGTCGCGCTCGACTTGAAGCCGCGCTTTGCCATTAGAGTAATCGAAGGGCATAGGTCGCCGTTGTTAAAACCGTTGTATTGATAAACCAATTCCAAAAGAAGTTTTACAGCGTATGGGCTCAGGTTTATATAATCTGGACATTCAAATACGACATGCGGAATGTTAGCAAATTGTGCCGCTGATTTTGATTTCTTCCTAGCCATGGTTTGCCCCATCAAATGCTTCTTGCGTCAACTCTTGATGCTCGTCCTCATAGAAGCGCCATGCGGTTGATTGCTTAGGATATGGGTTAGCATTAGCGCCAAGATCAAAGTCCTCTCCTGCGGCCATTCTCGCGTCCATCTCTACTATCATGCTACCCATTACGCGGCCTCCCTTTCTCTTTCCCAAGCATCGACTTGGGCTGAGTTCCATCTAACTAAATTTGCACCCAAATGAATTGGCGCGGGAAAGTCTTGGGTTTTAATCCATGAGTAAATTGTTGTCTTGGTGACTTGGTACTTAGCTTCCAGCTCTTGCCGTTTAAGGTAGGTGAACTTGGCTGGATTTAGGTCGGTTTCGTAGTCTTGTTTTGGCATAGTGCGTGCCCTCTTGGTCGTTTGATTAAGACCAGACCAGAATAGAGGGGTTGTACACGGTTATTAGGAATTATTGAAGCTTGATAAGTAAGTGCCGCAGTTGGTTAATTAACGGCCCTTAGGCTTCTTATGCTGGCGGACATACTCA
This sequence comes from Bermanella sp., assembly GCA_029938135.1. Classification (GTDB taxonomy): domain Bacteria; phylum Pseudomonadota; class Gammaproteobacteria; order Pseudomonadales; family Oceanobacteraceae; genus Bermanella. The sequence continues at coordinate 1,139 of JAPYOO010000382.1, forward strand.
TGTTGCCTGTGGCAGCTTCTTCTATTCGATTGCTCCACCATTCCATCATCACGCACCTTTGGTTGAAGTAGTCTGTACGGTTGTATGTGCGTCTTTGCTCATTGGGGTCTAGGTGATACAAAGCTGCTTCAATCACGTCAGGGTTAAATTGTTCTTCGTTTAGCGTACTACTAGCTATTGTGCGCATACCGTGTGCAGTTTGTTTACCTTTTAAGCCTGCTCGCTTTAGCGCATTGTTCGCCGAGTCAGGGCCAGCCTTAGAGTCTCGGTCACGTTGGTTAGGGAATACATATTCAAGGTGTCCACTAAATGGCTTCATCAGATTAAGGATAGCCAAGGTTTGGGGAGTGAGTGGGATAGTGTGATCTTTTCGTTCTTCCCATTGCTTAGAGGTGCCCACTTTTTTCATGCGGCCTTTGGGAATTGTCCAAGTCTGATTATTAAGGTCTATCTCTGCCCACCTTGAACCTGCTGCTTCGTTTGGCCTCACCATGGTATGTAATTGCCATTCAATTAATAAACGGGTTGGTATGGCCATTTTGTCGCTAGTAATAGCCTTCATTAATAGCGGTAAGTCTTTAGGCTCTAGTGATGGATTATGGGTGGTGCTAGGCGCTTTGAACTTGCCTTTAATATGGGCTAGGGGATTGTCGGTAATAATCTCTTCATTGAGCGCAAAGGCCATAATCTCGTTAATACGCTGGCATAAGCGCTTCACTAATTCTAATGATCCTTTAGTTTCAAGAGGTTTAATAACTTCTGCTACTAGCTTTGGCTTTAGTTCATTGATGGGGCGTTTGCCTAGTTTGGGGAAAATATGATTCTCTAATGAGTTCCAAATATCTTTGGAGGTTTGAGGGTTGGCCTTTGCCTTCCTCTGCTTATCTTCCATCCATAGGGTAGCTACATGCTTAAGCGTGTTGTCTTTTTGTCTTTCTGCTTTAGCGTCTTGCTCTAGCTGCCATTCTTTAGGGTCAATGCTGGTGGCTAGTAACTCGAGATATTTTACTCTTAATGCCCGTGCTGCCTTAAGGCTTGATGCTGGATAATCTGCAAACTTCCACGTAGACCTTTCACTAACATAAGGGGCTTTATACCTAAGTAGCCACGTTTTTTTTCCATTAGGTGTAATCCATAAGCTAAGGCCTTCACCATCGGGCATACCGTATCCCTTAGCCTTTGGTTTGGCATGTTTACACTTATTGTCAGTGAGTTGAATGACTTGCTTAGGCATGGAATTACCTCGTTTTTAGTGTGTTTTTGGTATGTAGTAGAGTTACCGTTAAGCGGTTTTTAGGTATGTAGTCTGAAAATAACTATTTTACATACCAACCTACATGCCAAAGAATATAAGCCTCAGCGATACCTAAAAATACCGCATAGGAAGAGAATAGTCCTATATAAAGGGATTTTCAAGCGGATTTGTGGTGGGGTGATACTGGGTGATACTGGAAAATAAGGGTGAATGGCGTCCCAGAGAGGAGTCGAACCTCCGGCCTGCCGCTTAGGAGGCGG
>JAPYOO010000383.1 GCA_029938135.1 Bermanella sp.
TTAGAGAAGGCGATTCAAATATTAATGCCGGTACTATTTATTTTGCTGGGTGTGTTGTTGGTATATGCCTCTACTTTAAGCGGCTTTTGGCAAGGTTTTGATTTTCTATTCAGTTTTGATTTTAGTAGGTTATCTAGCGAAAGTGTCATAGTGGCCTTGGGTCATGCTTTTTTCACCTTAAGCTTAGGTATGGGGGCCATTATGGCGTATGGCGCATATATGCCCGGTAATATCAGTATTGGTAAAACAGTATTGGTAGTGGGTGTGCTGGATACTTTGGTGGCTTTAGTCGCTGGTCTAATTATTTTCCCTATTGTTTTTACGAATGGGTTAGAGCCCAGTGCAGGACCTGGTTTATTGTTCCAAACATTGCCCGTGGCCTTTGGGCAAATGCCCTTTGGTACCGTATTTGGTAGTTTGTTTTTCATTCTGGTAGCGTTTGCCGCGTGGAGCTCATCTATCTCTTTAGGCGAACCAGTGGTGGCTTGGGCAGTTGAAAGTCGTGGCATGAGCCGGACTAAGGCTGCCATTATAGTAGGCTTAGTGGCTTGGGTGTTAGGCATAGGAACCGTTTTATCTTTTAACCTTTGGTCTGATGTGACGCTGTTTGGTAAAACTATATTTGATACCTTGGATTTTTTAACGGCAAATATATTACTACCTTTGGGTGGATTGCTAATAGCGGTATTTGTGGGCTGGAGAATGAAGAATAGTGATGTAGCGGCGGAGCTAAATATGAGTAATCCGCTGTTATATGCTGTTTGGCACATTACCGTTAAATTTATTGCCCCCGTAGGTATCGCCTTTGTATTGTACAATGGCTTAAAATAACCATATGTTTGAATATGTTTGCGAAGCAAACGCTTTGTTTACATGTTCTAAGGGGCATTTCGTTGCCCTCGGAATTCTTGCATTAAGGTCAATAAATGCCTCGTATTGAGCGTTCGGCGCTAGTTCTACACAGCGCCCAATCCATGTTTAACCTAGTGAATGATGTTGTCCGTTATCCTGAATTTTTGCCCTGGTGCATAGACTCAAACTTAGTATCTGATAGCGAAACAGAATTAGTAGCTGGTTTAACCATTAGCAAAGGTGGAATTAAACAAAGTTTTACGACACGTAATAAAAAGCAAAGCCCGCAATGGATGAGCATGGAGCTCATAGATGGCCCTTTTAAGAAACTAAACGGTATGTTTACGTTTAAGGCGCTGTCTGGAGATGCCTGTAAGGTCATCCTTGAATTAGATTTTGAGGTGGCGGGTAAAATTTTAGGGTTAACCTTAACCCCTGTATTCAAGCAGGCAGCTAACACGATGGTAGATGCCTTTGTTAAAAGAGCTGATGCGCTTTATGGTGAACATGACTTATGACAGATAAAATTCAAATAGAAGTGGCTTACGCTACTCCTGAGAAGCAATGTATTTTGTCATTGCATGTAGCGGTGGGTACCACGGTTTTCCAGGCTGCTGAGTTGTCGGGGATCGTTAATGAATTCCCTGAAATTCAATTAAGTGACGCTAAAATAGGGCTGTTTGGTAAAACAGTGCGTAATCCCCAAGAAGAAGTTTTGCGTGAGATGGATAGGGTGGAGATATATCGCCCTTTAACTATTGATCCTAAAGTAGCCCGGGCCAATCGAGCGGCTACAGCAGCCAAGAAAGCGGCTGCTGAGAAAGAAGCAGAAAAATTATCTTCTAAAGCAGAACAGGGCCAATAGGCCCTGTTTTCATTATAAGTCTAGCTTAGTGCGTTATGCGCTAGGTTTTGTCTTTTTGTCATCGCCTTTTTTAGCAGCTGCTTTTTTCAACTCGCCTTCAAAGTGGCTGTATTTCTGAGCCTGATCAAAATGTACTCGAATATGGTATTGCTTAATATTAGTTTCACGACGCTCCTGTCGATATAAATAATCCCAGTGACGAGTACTGAAGGTATCTTTAAGTACCGGATTGCCCATAATAAAGGCCACTTGGCGCTTATCCATGCCGGGGTTAAGTTTGTCGAGCATCTCCTGTGTCACAATGTTGCCTTGCTGCACATTGAGTTTGTAAACCTGCATAGTACAGGCAGATAGGAGGGCTAAAAGAGTGGCTGTGATAATAAAGCGGAACATGTACAATAACCATTATTAGATAATTGAAAAGTATAATACCTGAAGTGGCGCAGCTCGCAAGCGTGCAACTTCTAAAGGGCTGAACATGGCAGATGAAAACATAGAGTTACGCAAAGCAGGTCTTAAAGTGACACTGCCGCGAGTTAAAATACTGCAAATCCTTGAAGCAGCTAAAGAGCCTCATATGAGTGCTGAAGATGTTTACAAGGCTTTGATGGAGGCCAATGAAGAAGTGGGTTTGGCCACGGTTTATCGAGTGTTGACCCAGTTTGAAAGTGCAGGCCTAGTAGAGCGACACAACTTTGATGGTGGTCACTCAGTGTTCGAATTGGAACGCGGCGGTCATCACGATCATATGGTGTGTGTAAAAACCGGTAAAGTAATCGAATTCATGAATGATGAAATCGAAAAACTTCAACATAAAATTGCTGAAGAATATGGTTATGAACTGGTTGAGCACAATTTAGTGCTTTACGTGAAGCCGATGGAAGGCAAGTAACTCATCGCGTTTGAGTGAGTAAAGCTGAAATTATTAAGCAGAG
>JAPYOO010000384.1 GCA_029938135.1 Bermanella sp.
AGTTTTTTTATAAACCATTTAATTGTCGGTAATCTCCAGGTGTACATCCATACCAACGCTTAAATGCCCGATAAAAATTACTGTTATCGGTAAAACCCAATAAAAAACTAATCTCTTGCAAAGACATCTCTGGGTTAACCGCATACTGAGCGGCCAGCTCTTTACGGGTGCTGTCTAGCAGTGCTAAAAATGTATGCCCTTCTTGTTTTAAACGTCGCTGAAAGGTGCGCTGGCTAATATTAAACATGCTGGCCATGGCTTTTATATTGGGCTCACCACTGGGCAGGGTTTTATAAATTAAATCGGTAACTTGATCCACTAGGGTCGTGGGTTTTAATTCGTGGATGGTTTTTTGTAATATTTTTTCGTGATGCAAGGCCATGCTTTTATTGGCAAAAATCATCGGCGTGTCCAAGTATTTTTGGTTTATGCACATGACATATTGCGGTTGGTTAAACTTAAGCGGGCATTGAAACAAGGCTTCATAGGGCGTGATGTCTTTGGGTTTGGCGGTTTTAAAGCTCACGTAATCCGCGTTTATGGCTTGGTTGGTCACTAAGCGCAAAGAAAAAGCCTGTAAGGCTAGCGCGGCCTCAAAACCCTGATAAGCCACCGGCAGTTCATCCCCTTTACTATCGATAATAAGACGGCAACCTCCAGCAAAAAACTCGTTAGACAGTATCGCAGCCGTTCCTATCACCTCATGATAACGGGAGGTTAACTCTAAACCCTCACGTACCGTGGCCCGCGACATTAAGCTATAACTGTAGGCATCAAACGCACTGATAGTGGGCTGAACACCCATAGTGAGACCAATGGCTGGATTATCACTTAAGCGGCTGGCCTCATGCCACAGGCGCGTAAAACTATCCTGCTTAAAATAGGCACTGGGATTACTTAACTGATCGGGTTTAAGATCAAACTGTAAAAACAAGGCGTGGGCATCTAGGCCCTCACGCTGCAATACCTCAAAAACTAACCTTGCCCAACCCACAGATAATTGTGCTGTTTTGCTCATGGGACTCTTTGCACGGTGATTTCTTAAGCGTGATGGTAATGGAACATTCATTACTTAGATAGGCACCCAAAGACAATTACTTGGCATTGGCGACCAAAGTCGTGGCGCTGACACTACTTTAGTATGAAACATCAATAATTTGCACTGTGAATGCCGCGGGCCGGCATCAAAACAATAAAAGGGGTGGTGTATGTTTGATTTTGTAGTGGTGGGAGCCGGTTCGGCTGGCTGTGTACTGGCAAACCGATTATCTGAAAACGGCCGTTTCAGCGTGTGTTTGTTGGAAGCGGGCGGGAAAAACAATTCCGTTTTTGTAAATACGCCTATTTTAACTTCCACGTTAATGTTCTTAAAAAAGTTTAATTGGAAATACGACACTATTAAGCAAAAGTCACAGCAAAACCGACAGGTATTTTGCCCCAGAGGCAAAGGATTGGGTGGCTCCAGTGCCGTGAATGCCATGTTGTATATTCGCGGTAACGATGCCGATTACGATCGCTGGGCCGAAGAAGAAGGCGCGGCAGGTTGGAGCTTTAAAGAGATATTGCCTTATTTTAAACGCTCTCAGCATCAAGAGCGCGGTGGCTGTGATCGCCACGGTATTAATGGCCCGCTTAACGTATCTAACTCATCCAACCTGGTTAAGTTTAATAAAAAATTTATTGAGGCGGGCCAAGAACTGGGTTTCCCCTATAATCCAGATTTTAATGGCGATCGACAAGAAGGAGTGGGGGAGTATCAACTCACCATTAAAAATGGAAAACGCCACAGTGCGGCGGCCGCTTATTTAACCCCCATTATGAAACGCGCCAACGTCACTATTATTACTCATGCCCATGCCAGCCACATCGAATGGCATGATAAGCGAGCGGTGGGTGTCAGCTATCTAGATAAAAAAGGCGTGCAACATAGTGTTAAAGCTAAGCGCGAAGTAATTTTATCGGGCGGGTCATTTAATTCACCGCAACTATTAATGTTGTCTGGTGTGGGCCCCAAAGCACACTTAAAAGATAAAGGCATTGAAGTAAAACATGATTTACCGGGTGTGGGTCAAAACCTGCAAGAGCATGTGGATATCATGGTGATGCGCAAGACTAAAAATAAACTGGGTGGGCCCTTAGGCCTAATTGGTATTCAAAATATACTGGATTTCCCCAGCTATTTAAAATATCCATTATTCAATAAAGGATTGCCTCAATCCCATCATGCGGAAACCGGTGGGTTTTTTAAATCGTCAAATGATAAAGCCCTACCCGATATGCAGTGGACCTTTGCGCCCGCTAAACTAAATGATCACGGCCGAGACCTTGTTGCGCTGGCAGGCATAGGTTACAGCGCCCACGTGACGTTATTACGTCCAAAAAGTCGCGGTGAAGTCACGCTTAATAGTCGCTCGCCACAAGATGCCCCCAACATAGATTTGAACATGTTAACTCACCCTCAAGATGTAACCGATTTAATGGCGGGCTTGCGTAAAACCCGAGAACTGATGGCGGCTAACGCTTTTAAAGATTACATGAGCGACGAGGTGTACCCAGGTGTTGATTGTGAAACCGATGAGCAATTAGAAGAATACATGCGCCGTAAAGCCAATCACATTTATCACCCCATCGG
>JAPYOO010000385.1 GCA_029938135.1 Bermanella sp.
AAAATGCGCGTTATGTTGGTAGAAGATAATCAGGAAATTAGCGACGGCCTAGCCCGCTATTTTTGTCATGCCAATTTTGATGTGCAGCAATATGAAGATGGCTTAGCAGCCTGGCAGAGCATTAATAGGCAAGCACCGGATTTACTGGTGCTAGACCTCAATTTACCGGGCTTAAGCGGTTGGGACATTTGCCAACGAGTGCGCCAAAAAGAGAGCATTCGCGATCTGCCAATTATCATGTTAACCGCCTGTGTAGCCGAAGAAGATCGTTTGCAAGGCTTTGCTTATGGCGCCGATGATTATGTTACCAAACCCTTCAGCCCCCGCGAAATGATTGCCCGAGCCCAGGCCTTACTCAAACGCTGTAGCAGTCAACAAGTACAGCCATCAAAACAATTAAAAGACGAAGAGCTTGTGTATGACCCGAATGCAAAAACGGCGCGATTAGGGCAAACCCAGCTGGCGCTTACCCCCCACGAATCCGAGTTGTTATATGTATTAATGAGCAACGCGGGTACAGCCTTAAGTCGCAGCCGATTAATTGAGCTGGCATTTGGTTATGATTACGAGAGCACTGAGCGTAACATTGATGTGCATATTGGTAGTTTGCGCAGTAAAATCGAGGCACCAGAAATTGTCCCCAAACGCATCCAAACCGTGTTTGGCGTAGGCTATCGCTACCGCCACTAATTACTATCTAACCTGGGCCACTCGGAGTCTCATATTGAAACAGCAAACATTGCGAAGCCAATTTACCCGGAGTATCAGCGCAGTGATTGTGTTACCGGTACTTTTAATGGTGTTAATTGCCAGCCAGGTTGCCACGACTCGCCTCTCAAACACAATGACAAAAATTGACCACAGACAGAGTGTGCACTTGAGCCGAGTGATTCAACATCATTGGCGCACAGCCGGATGGCAAAGTGCACAACAGCAACTCAAACTCTTTATTGCACCGATAAAACGCTCCAGTCAAGAAAGTAGCGAACGGTTAAAGGAGGTATCCTTTCTCACTTATAGCTATCAATATCGTGGTATTCTGCTGGATGCCAGCGATAACCTGTTGTTTGATAGCGAACAGCTTAATGGCGAAAACGTGCAGCAAAATAACGCAGGCGCCTCCACATTAACTCAAAGCCAGCTCAGTGACAGCGTTCCCATAACGGATCGTCATGGCCAAAAGTTAGGGAGCTTATTGTTAGTTCGCGACCTCGCTGCACGAGAGCATAGTCAGCACAAATTATTGTTTTCATTACTGCGCATGTTAATGGTCAGTCTTGCTAGTGGTTTGATTGTGGCGTTACTGATCAGTGTGTGGTTAGCCAAACGCCTAAGCCAACCCATGCTTGCATTAGCACAAGCCAGTAGCTTAATGGCCACCGGAAAACCCGCACCCGCTTTGCCCGCCCATTCAACGCTAGAAATTAGTCAATGCATGCAGGCCTTTAACCAAATGCAGCACAGCATCAGCGAGCAAAAACAATTGCGCCTACGCATGATGGCCGATATATCCCACGAAATCCGTACCCCTGTATCGGTGATGAAAATTGAACATGAGTCATGGGAGGATGGTCTCTCTAACGCAGAACAGGCATTAACACGCATCAACAACAACCGCCAACAGGTGGAACATCTGATTCAAGACTTACGCCTTTTGTCCTTAACCGAAGCACACGAATTGGAAGTAACATTAAGTGAGTTTTCGCTCAGTCACTTCCTACAGGGTATTGCCGAACAATGGCAAAACACGGCCTGCAAAAAAGGGGTCAATTTACAGCTAGAAATCCAAATGCCTAAAGAGCGAGTCGTTAATTGTGATTCACTGAGATTGGCACAAGTGCTCAACAACTTAATTAAAAACGCCCTGCAGCACACCCATGACAGTGTCATATTACGCTGCATGAATGATGGAGAAAACGCACTGATTGAAGTGATTGATAATGGTCAAGGCATTCCATTGGAAAAGCAGCAACAATTATTTGAACGTTTTATTCGTGGTAAAAACAGTCTTAGCAAAGACCAAAATACCGGGCTGGGGCTGGCGATTTCCAAAGCCATCATGCCGTTAATCAACGGTGATCTAAATATGCAATACAGTAACGATGATGGCACATGTTTTGTGGTCACCATTACGCGGGGCTCCTCCATTAACAGATAACATCCTCTGCGTGACCTTACAGCCCCGCCCTACTGGGCTTTACGCCCAAGGCTAGCATCCGTTCATAACTGTGCCCTTAAATTCATTGTCAGTTTCCTCATCTTTACAACTTCTTAATAACTTAGCGGTACCTTTCAGGGGCACTGGGGATTTCCCGTTTTAAGTGGGCGTTACAGCCGTGGGTCATTGAATTTGGGCTTCAAAGCAATGACATAAAAAAGTATTGAAAGTTGTCCCCTATTGAACACCAAAGCTGGCGCAGGCTGGACGTAAAATTCGGCGTCACCCTCGAGCCCTGACATAAAATCCATGACTCGTTAAACAAAAATAATATTTAAATAAAGGGCGTTTACATGATGAATGAAACTGCATTATCAAAATCGTCAAGCGTTTTGGGTAACTGGGCAATACTGTTGGCGCAAGTCATTGACAGTTATGAGGTTAATAG
>JAPYOO010000386.1 GCA_029938135.1 Bermanella sp.
ACAGCTTGTAAAAACTTGACCTCAAGCCTTAACCACTCAGGATTGGCAGCTTGGCTGGCGTATAGCTCATGGGTGTTAGCCAGCATGATTTGGGTAGGCTCTAGGGCCTGTATATAATACTGACACGGTTCGTCATTGATGATCGAGCTTACTGGAGATATTACTTCGCCCGCTTGATAAAAGTGCTGATTCACTTCGTTACCGTCAATGTCTATGTAATAAATGCGAATTAAGCCGTTAAGGATATAACACAGCTCTGGGCAATAATCTCCAGCTTTGATCCAGTGATCCAAAGGCGCAAGTTCACGTTGCTGAAATTTTTGAACAATTGAATCCCAACTGGTAATCGGTTGGTTAATAAGGGTCTCTAAGCCAACTTTAAATTGCTGGAGTATTTCATTAAGGGGAAGGTTGGCCATCATAGCTCCAAATCATTATGTGCATTATAGGGTCGAAATGCGTGGCTGTATGCCATTTTTATTAGGGTTAGTGGTAGGCTTAGGGTTTGTTAGGTGCATTAAGCTCAATTAATCAGGAGGTCCATATGTTTAATAAAAAAGTAATGATCGGGTTTGCCGTAGTGGTAATGGCAGCAAGCCTTTTAGGCTGGTATGCCAAGCCGCAATTGTTGGCAGCCCAATGGCATTTTTCGCAAGGGTTGTTTGTAGTTAAAGCGGTTGAATTACAGGACGGGCACACTTTAGTGAATTTTGAAATTCCCCAAGAATACGCCTTACAAAATGTTTTTGCCTATCGCCCTTGCCCCTACAAAGAAGACAGCTTATGGATGTTCCAGCCCCAAGAAATGTTAGAGCTGGCGTTTTATATTAATGATGAAGAGGTGGCCCGCACCATATGTGATGCCAATTGGACCGTGTCCCGCGAGGTTAATGTGTTATTGACGTTGCCTACTCCTGTTAGCCCGTAGCAATTAATGCATCTTGCTGGGGTTGAAAGCTATCCGCCGTGGATTCTTGCATTTCTAGAGCAAACTTATCGGGGTAGTTTTTGGTTAATAAACAGCCTGCTTTGGGGTAAGGGTATATTTCATCGTAACGTTTAATATGGGTTTGACTTACGCGGCGATAAATATGTGTACGATTCAGCTGGTTTGAATGTTCAAGGCCGGCGCTGGCAATAATTTCACTGGTGGCTTTAACGGTGGCTTGATGAAAACGTGCAATACGCTGGGCTTTATTTTCCACCACTAAACCTTTTGCTAAAGTTGGGTTTTGCGTGGCAACACCCACAGGGCATTCATTGGTATTGCAGACCAAAGATTGCACACAACCAAGGGCAACCATCATGCCGCGTGCACTGTTACAGGCATCGGCTCCCAGCGCGAAATTTTTAACCAAATGAAAACCGGTAAATACCTTGGCACTGGCAATGACTTTAATATCCTTTTTAAGATCAAAGCCAATTAAGGTGTCACATACAAAACTTAAGGCTTCTCGTAAGGGCATACCTACCGAATTTGAAAACTCTAAGGGCGCCGCACCGGTACCGCCTTCGCCACCATCCACCGTAATAAAGTCCGGCTGAATTTTACTGGCAATCATGGCTTTACACACCGCAAAAAACTCACTCTTACGGCCCACCGATAATTTAAAACCGATGGGTTTACCACCAGAAAGCGTACGCAATTGATGAATAAAGTCCATCATCTCTAAGGGAGTAGAAAAAGCACTGTGAGAAGGAGGCGAATCCACTTGTATGCCAGCTTCCACATTACTAATTTTGGCAATCTCGGGTGTGTTTTTTCCTGCGGGTAATATACCGCCGTGGCCAGGTTTTGCCCCCTGAGATAACTTAATCTCAATCATTTTAACATTGTCTTTTTTAGCCATCACACTAAAGCGTTCGGCATCAAAATTACCAAGGGTGTCGCGGCAGCCAAAATAGGCGGTGCCTATTTGCCACACTAGATCACCTTCGTGTTCTAAGTGGTGCGGGCTAACACTGCCTTCCCCCGTGTTATGACTAAAGTTACCTTTTTGGGCACCTTGGTTTAACGCCCTGATGGCATTGGAGCTTAAGGCGCCAAAGCTCATGGCCGAAATATTTAAGATGCTGGCATCATAGGGTTTGCTGCATTGCGGGCCGCCAAATGTAATGCGCGGAGCCGGACGGTCATGCACATTATTAATGGCCGCCATGGAGTGGCCAATCCATTCATAACCTACTCTTTGGGTATCTACCTTAGTGCCGTAGGGAATGGTGTCGCGGACGCCTTTGGCGCGTTGATAAATAACCGAGCGAAACATACGGTTAATGGGCACACCGTCGGTTTCAGACTCGAAAAAATACTGGCGTAAAAAAGGGCGTACAAACTCCATGAACCAGCGCGCGCGGCCAATAACCGGAAAGGTTCTCCACAGGGCATGTTTTTTCTGAATTAAATCGTAACATCCCAATATTATTAAGGGCGTAATGACCACCAGCGCCCACAGGATAGGGGGCCACACAAAAAAACAAAGCGCCACGGCCAAAAGGGCGAGGATAGAGCTGTATATAAACTTCTTGCGCATAATGATGTGACTATAGATAAAAAGATAAAGCATTCTCAAAGGAATAAAGCACGGGGTCAAGCGGTGATATGTT
>JAPYOO010000082.1:0-13198 GCA_029938135.1 Bermanella sp.
TGAACATAGTCCATCGCCGAGCTGATGCGCTTGTGGTATTCCTCTTTTGACGGTGATTTTACTCGCATAATATTTACCCTTAATCCAAGCACTTAGTATACCTGATTAGGATATTGGCATGTCTAGATAATCATATTTCACGCGCCTGCACTTTTTTATTCATCGACCTCAAGCGGGTTCACTAGCTGTGCCAATTCAGAGCGGCTGGAGATATTTAGTTTACGATAAACCCGATATAAATGGTTGGACACAGTAGAGGGGGCCACACCAATGTCACGAGCGGCTTGTTTAAAAGACAGTCCATGCGTTATGGCTTGCACTACTTCTTGCTCACGCGCGCTTAATAAATCTAAAGGGCTGGTCTCCCAAATAGAAACGCAGATTAAATCGCCCAATTTCTCTTTATTGAAACGCAATTGCCCCTCTAACAAACGAGTTTTATCGTCTAATAAGCTAAAAGGTAAACGGCCACTAAAAGCATTGGGATAATATTGTTGTATTAACTGCATAAAGCTCGGTTGAACTTCAAAATATAAACCGTGTTGGTCACAAATGGCCAAAGCGGCTTTATTACCGGCATCTTTACTTTGTTTTAAGTGTAAAAAGTAAGCATGGGAAGCAGCACTTATTAAATGGTGAATCATGCGCTGCAATGTGTTTTGCTCTTCCGGCCCAAATGCTTTATCGCGATCAAAACGATACAAGCTCACCAGCGTGACAATCCCTGTTGATTCATCTGTCAAAACCACGCCCATGACACGCTCTACCCCATACAAAGAGAAAAACTCGTGGTAAATGTCGCTTTGGTAAAATTCCTCGTCATCTACCACCTCAGACAGCTCCACCACAGCGCCCGGTGTACTTTTTAATGCTGTGTAAAACGGATTTACGGCTTTAGTTTCAGCTAAGGCAACGGGGTAGTGATCATTAACGCCCAGCACATCCACACTGTGGAACCCCTCTGAATCTAAGCGACCCGTTCCCCAAAGCGCCCCATCAAAATCAATAACCTGAGCCAACTCGGTCAAAGCACGGCGGCGGTAGCCTTGGGTACCCATGGCTGCACAGTGATAAAGACGGGATATACAGCTATCTATAGGGTTCATTGTTAAGGGGTCTCTGTCGGTATCACTAGGCTATTTTTACCATTTTCATTCTAACTCACAAGGGCACAATGTAATCATTGAACTTTTTCTTCGATTCCTGCGCCCTATAACTGATTTTGAGTCTAGGGTGCCATAAACAATAAATATACTAGGGGTGAATGATGGAAACAAATTTAAAAATAAATGAGCATCTATTAGATAACAAAGCCAAGTTTAACGATGATTTTTTTAAACGTTTCGATTTGCGCCACAATGATGCCCCGCTGAAGCTAAACGACGATATTAGCAAAAACTATGTATTCCCGACACTTTACGGTGATGCCAGTTGTTCTATTGCCATTTTTCACTGCGATTACAAAGCAGCAAAAGCCATGATGCCAGACCCCAGCATGGAGCCCGTTAAAATGAGCCGTGGGCGTTCGTTGGTAATTTTTTCTTGTTACGAATATCGCAACGTTTTAAATGTGGCCCCGTACAATGAAATAGCCATGACCATTCCGGTAATGAGTGATGGCGGCATGAACGTGCCTGTATTATCTATGTTGTTAGGTGACAAACTTAAAAAGTTTGGTTATTACGTTTTTAGTATGCCGGTTACGTCCTTGGAAAATCGAATTCGTGGTCGAAAAATTTGGGGTTTGCCAAAAAATGTTGAACGCATTGATATTAGCCAAAACGGAAAATTCTCTACTACCAAGGCATCGGTAGACGGCGAAGAGCCTTATCTTGTATTAAATATCCCCATGAACGGCACACCTCAAGAGTTTGATATTAAATCTAACTTGTATTCCGTATTAGATAAATCTCGCTTAACCAGTGCCACCGCCTTTAAAGGTAAGTTTAACCTCACCAAAAATATGGGCACAATTTTCAAGAAAACATCAAATACCAATACCCCTAGCATTAAGCTGGGCACGGGCCCGCAAGCCGATATGCTTAGAGCATTAAAAATTGAAGGACAAGGTTTTCAGTTTAGATATTGCAATTCAATGAATGCCTGTTTCGACCTGGCCCATAAAAAGGTGTAAGCAAATGAATAATAAAAAAAATTATCTTGTTTTTGGTGCGGGTGCCATTGGAACCACGGTGGCGGCTTGGTTAAACGATACTGATGTAAATGTATCGTTGTTTGATAAAAAAGAAGTCAGTGATCACATTAACCAGCAAGGCTTAGAGGTTTATCATGGTGATGAACCAGACAAACGCTACAAAACACACGTAAAAGCCTATTCAAATTTAGAGGCTGTGCCCACACCCGATGTCATTGTATTGTGCATAAAAAATTACAGCTTAGATGTTGTAAGCGCAATATTAGTCGAAAAATTTGGCAAAGACACGATTATAGTGGCCTTGCAAAATGGTGTACAAAACCAAGCAATATTGCCTAAGTACTTTAATAAAGTCATTTACGGCATTGTTTGTTACAACGCTTGGGTGGATGCTCCAGGCATTGTGGGTTATCAGAAAAAAGGCCCTATTGCCTTAGGACAAATTGGTGGTGTTAGTGACTCTGAAGTTAACAGTGTGGTAGTTGATTTTAATAAGGGGGTTGAGTCACTTAACTACCCAAAACTAAACGACGCTGCCCATTCAAAAATAGTGATTAACCTTACTAACTCGTTAACCACCTTAGTGGCTTTGCATGAAAACGACCAATCTAAGAGTAAAGATTTTCAAAAACTACTGACCAGCATGACGTATGAAGGCATTAAGGTCATGAAGGCCGCAGGTTATAAAGAAAGTAAACTGGGAGGCATGCCAGGTTGGTTACTGATTACTGCCGCAGGGGTTTTACCTGGTTTTGTTACCCGCAAACCTTACTTGAAAAACCTTAAAAAAATGGTGGTATCAAGCATGGCGCAAGATATTATCGTTAATGGGGGGAGCACCAGCGAGTTGGACAGCATAAACGGGTATGTATTGGCTATGGCTAAAAAGTACGGTGTGAAAACACCGGTTAACGATGCCATTTACCAAATATGCCAAGACGAGTTTGTTAAGTCGCCGTTTAAACCGGTGACGGTTGATTACATTTGGGAGAAGGTAAATATTAGGAAGTAATAGGCATCAAAGCAGTCATTGCTATAAATAATAGTTATAAATCATAGCTAAAAAAAGTCGCGATGATGTATCGCAATGGTTTTGTATTGACATACAAATCCATTTTTTATATTTATATATTAGTGGGTAGTGGTTAGTAGGGTGTAATAAAAAAACACTCGGCCAGTATTTAATTAACTGAGCGAGTGTGTTTGTAATGTCGTATGTAGCTTAATTTATTTTAACGGTGAACTTCTCCCATGAACCTATACCACTGCGGTTAGCATTCACATCTTCATTGGACTCAGCCACCATGTATTTGTTATGCACGCTCTTAAGTGAAACCGAGTCGTTGTTAGCAAGGCAACCTGAGCCATCGCTGTGATTGCTAAGGGTAAACTTCTCCCAAGAACCTATGGCGCTGGCTTTTGCATCTAAGCCGCCCGAGTCTGTGGCTCTAAAGTAATTTCCCCCTCCGGTTAATACTGCCACCGAATCGCCATTTTGTACGCAGTTGTCTTCATCTAAATCCTTCACACTAAAGGTTTCGTGAGATCCAATAGAACTGCGGTCGGCTTTCACACCATCACCACCATTACTCTTGGCGCGTACATATTTATTGTGTGCGCCTAATAATGAAACACCGGTCACGCTGTTGGCAGTATTGTTTATATTAAACTCACGGCTGGTGCCCGAGTAACTACTAATAGAGCCACCCCAACCACTTTTCCAATGGCCTTGGTGTTTAAGGCGGTAGGTGCCAGTGGGAATGTCATCACTAATGGTCCATTCTAATCTGGCAAATGAACAGGCAAGACAGTCGGCATCGGTATCACGTATCCAATGGAATTCGGTACTGATATCGTTTTCGGTTAAAATGGTTACCCAGTTGCCATCGACCTTTTGCTGCACCTTTAAAAATGCATCCATGGTTTTAAAGTTGTTTTGTGGATGGCCAGAACGGAACGTCGCCTTGGCGGTGTTACCGCTTACATAAGCAGACGATGCATTATTAGTGGTTTCACCAAAACTTTCCCACAATCGTTTATCGTCATATACCACACCAATGGCATTAATAAGTTGTTCTCCAGACCAATCTTTTGGCGTGGGGCCGGCATCTACCGCTTCATGGTTTACAATAGCGCTGGCAAGACCAGAAAAAACCTGACGGTAAGCCGCTAACGTATTGGGGCCAAACAAAGTGTGACCGCCAGCGTAATACTGAATGCTGTATTCTTCAGGGGTAGTGATGTAACCGCTGTAAGCGTTGGCTAAACCAGCAATAACAATATGCTCAACCCCTTCAGGGGCCAAAATTTCGCTTAGGTCGCTGCGTAAACGTCGTGCCGACATAGTGGTCATTTCACCGGGCACACCCACTAGCGCCAGCTTACCAATTTGAAACAATTGACACGGCAGGGTGTCGGTATACAAGTAAATACTGCTGTTAAGTTTAATGTCTAAAAAGGTAGGTTTTGGTGCTTGGCAAGCATCAAAGGTGGTACTGCCTTGAGTGATATTTGAAAGTGCATCCATAATGCCAAGCAAAGGGTAACCGGCAAACAAATTTCCAAATAAAGTATCATCTTTATTCCAGTAAGAACCTTCGTTGTCTTGCGTCATGCCTTCTTTAACACCGTCAATATTTGACGGTCCATCTTGTGCTACCCCTGCGGTCATCGACCAACCAATAGTGCCTTCACAAATGGTCTCGTTGTTGCCGGTGTGGGTATATTGTTGATCAACCACTAAACCGGGTAATTTTACATACTGAAATTTATAATTTAAATTACCGCTTAGTGTTTCACTGGCGCCGTCATAAAGGCTTAACGCTTTATTAAACTGTTTGTTGGCTGATAATAAAATACTGTCTTGGGTTGTGGCGCCACAACCATCCTCTGGGCCACAAATATTAGGAGAGACATCACCCTCTTCACTGTTGGCAAAAGCGGCTACAAATCCACGGGTAAGGGGTGGCTGAGTGCCTTTTAAGGTTTCGAATAATTGGCTGGCGACACCCTTATTGTCACCACTGATTAAACGAAAGTCTTGGCTGGCAGAAACATTGTGTACCGCAAACCAATCAATTAAGCCCACCTCGTCGCCATTGTCTTTTACCATTTTTAACAATGTCATAGTGTCGTTGACGTTGCTGGAATAATTTACATGGTCATCATTTAATACATAGGCGTTTTCACCTCGGTTCATACTGGCATCGCTAAGGGTGCCTTGGGCAATGGTAATTTCCCCTTGTGTTTTTGAATTAAACGAATCCACAATCGATTGATAAATACCATCGACAATCACATTGTAATTGTCTTTGTCATAACCCAAAGCACTCATGTTTAACATGGCGGTATGGTCGTATCCACCGGGGCCCACATGGGTATGCGTTGCGGTAAGCATGACATTATTTTTATTAAGGTAAGGTGAGAGGGTAGCGTCGTTGGCAATTTTTCCTAAAACCCCTTGATGTACTCCTTGGGTAATACTTTGAATGTCGGCACTGACAAACATTAAATAGTTGCTGGTGCCGGGCTTGCCTATAGTAAAGGCACGGGACCAAAGACGAGTGTGAATGCCTTTTGTGGTTTGATCGGTTGAGCCGTAACCCACCATACCTCTATCGGCAGCAGGGCCTGTTATGTCATACATGCCAGCCCCTACCATCCACTCACCCGCTTGGCTTGGAATGCTGAGTATGACGGCGCTGGTTATGATTATTTTTCTTAAATGTTTAGCAAAATAAAGACGTTTCATAGATTTGTCTCGTTATTTTTATTGGTTGCTCTAATCCCTTCTGACATGCCAATACAACAAGAAAGCAAACTACACCACGCCCTTTTCATGTCACTATCTATACTAGCAATTAATAAAAACTAGCACAGTTTTGACCTTCCAAAAGGTTCTATATGGCCATGGTAAAACCTGCCTAAATCTAAATTTTTTCAATAGTAGAATGACCCTAGTCAGAATTGGCAAGCCCCATAAAACTGGCGTAAAAAAACCAGTATAGTGCACTTGTGGGGCATAAGTTGGGGTGGTGTTTTAAATTAATAATTAATCGGAACAGATATAGTTAGTAGGTGTCGTTGCGTTTATAAGGGGCTGGGCGATACTCTCTTGAGATTAAGGCTTGTTAGTGAAAACGTTGGTTTATCAGTACGACTGTCTGGTTCGCAGTTGGCTTTTGCTGATTTTCAGGGTAAGCATCAGCGTAATTTTATCTACGCCTTTACTTTATTTAAATTAAGGGCACACACTGTGCCCTTATAAATAGTTTACTCCGTCTTCGAACACCACTTATTATAATTATAGCTCTGCATATTTGTAATATATGATATATATTTTCTAAACCTTAAATATTTGGTACCCATTGTCAGCTAAGCGATAAGCAGTCGTGACTCCTAAAAACAAAAACAAGAAATCAAGGAAATATAAGTTACTAAATATTAATGCAAGAATATTGGTGTCATCAAACTTATCAACTAATTTAGTTTTAAAATCATCAATTTCTTCTTTTGCATCATAGAACGTTTCAAAAACAGGTAAAATAGCATCATCAAAATATTCTAGATCACTTTCTGATATGTTATTTATTGTTTCAGCTTCGGTATAACCATTTTCATAAATAAATACTTTTTTTGACTGCTCACTATCAACTTCATCATAATAAATTTCTACTTTCTTCCTGAATAATTCAATCTCTTCTCCCATAGAAGCATTTTCAATAGAAACTGAATTAACCGATTGATTTATGATCGCATCGTAGACCATAAATTTACCACCGATGATAGCCACAAAAGCTAATGTGCCGCATATTAGACCGGATTTTTGTCCTCTAGCTCCTAAATAGGCCGCAGAAAATCCCACTGATCCTCCAATAATCCAAGCAATAAAGCCAAATTCCATATCGAAAACTAAGGCAATAAATTTCCAAATAAATGCACCTACAATTGCAAAAATTGAAGCTGCAATTAAAGCATTTTTATTTATATTATCAATAGGTGGGTTTGCTAAATTAGAAAAGTCTGTTCGATCTTTAGGCTGGTTTCTAATTGAAGAATCAGGGGTGGTTATTTCAGTATTTTGTTTTTCGAGGTATTTTTCAAAGATAATGCCACAGGATATACAATCACCCCCTTGTTGCTGAATGAATTTGCACTTAGGGCACGAAAATTTAGTTTGCAGAGAATATTCGCCCTCAAACGTAGTCTTGAAACCTTCCTTTTCGCGACCTTCAATGGGCTCTAAAGAAATACTGTCTAATGTGAAAGTGCGAGGTTTAATAGTGGGTTGTAATTCCACAACAGCACCAAACTTTTCCATAACGGATTTAATTTGATAAGCCGTTTTATGATCGGCCTCTTTTTTTAGTGTTTTAGTTTTACCTGCAAAGTATTTTTCTGCTTGGTGAAGTTCAATTTTGAACACCTTAGCAAAGTTCTGGCGAACGTCACTAGAACTGAAACCGTCAATAATTTCGCCACTAAAGACAACATTGAAATGATCTGACATATGTTTGTACTACTTCCATGTAATAGTTACTTAATTGGTTGTGATTATGTCGGATATGGCTATTGAGGTAAAATGAAAAGTAGTCAGATACTTATATTTTTTTGGGCGGCTAGTATGTCCAAGTTGTTACTATATTGCACAAAAGTGCTGTAGCATGTTTTGCCTTTTTCCTAACTGCACATCTTAACTCTTATTTTGGTTGCAGTTAGAGAGTACAGTCATTAAAAAGGTGCGTTTGATTCAAACTGCATACGCTGCCCAGTTAATGGGTGATTTAAATACAGTGACCTTGCATGTAGGTTAAGTCTATTGGCCATATTAAATCCCTGATCATGTGCGTAAAAATAATCGCCAATAATAGGGTGACCGATGGCGGCCATATGTATTCTTAATTGATGTGTGCGGCCTGTATGCGGAATCAATAGAATGCGGCTGACAGTATTAGATGAGTTTTGATAATCTTTACCGTACGAATACTTGTCACGGTCGGCGAACATATCAAGCTCTATATTACCAACGGTTGTATGGTGAATGTTGTTAACATGTTTATTTTCAGCACTGGCGTCTGGTTGAATAATATAGCTGTCTATGCGCTGCCAATGGCTTAAGGCTTGTTTGCCTTCGGCAGTGACTTCTTGTCTTGGGCGATTTGGCCAATCACAGCGTAACGGCAAATCTATCTGTCCCTGCGAGCAGGGCAATGTGCCATAAACCACGGCCTCGTACACTTTGAATGTTAGTCGGTCTATAAACTGTTTAGAGAGATTGGATTGGGCTTCTTTGTTTAAGCCCACTACCATAATGCCGGATGTAAATTGATCAAGACGGTGTACTAGGCCAACAAACGCAAACTGTTTTTCTAGACGATGCACAACACTGTCATTTATAACTCGGCCAGGCTGAGACAATAAACCGCTGGGTTTGTTAACCACTAGCATGTGTTTGTCTTGATATAGTATTTGCATGTCAGCCAAGATTGAGGGTAAAAATGAAGCCGTATTATAATTAAATTATTAAGGGTAGTCGACTATCAATACTGTCATGGACTTAAGTGTAGCGGTATGAATAGTGACCTTTTAAGGCACGGTTATAACTTAAAGCCTGTTTATAAAGCCTCTGTGTAACACTCACTATCGCGATTACCTATGCCTATTAATACTTGCCGCTGCTAGATAAGTCCTAAATAGATGAATTGTGGGCAATTACTTTGGTCAATTGGGCCATACTTAATTTGGTCTCAATAGGTAAAATCTCCAGTTAGTATTCTTATAATTATTACGACTATCTATTGGGTAGGTAAAACATGACCGCAACCATGAGTGCCAGTGAAATTACGTTGTTCCGTGACAACGTAAAACGCTTTATTACCGAAAACGTATCACCTGACTTTATGCAGTGGGAGAAAGCTGAAATTTTTCCACGTACCCTTTGGAATGAAATGGGAGAAGCGGGTTTATTATGTGTAGACCTACCGGAAGAATTTGGTGGTTGCGGTGCATCGTTTCGTTGTGCATCAGTGGTTGCCGAAGAATTGTCCCGCGCGGGTTTAGCCGGTGTGGCCACCAGTTATGCTGTGCATGCTTACATTGTGGCTAATTATGTTTTGAACTCAGGAAGTGATAAACAAAAGCAAAAATATTTGGCCAAAATGGCATCGGGAGAATGTATTGGTGCCATCGCCATGACCGAGCCCGGAACCGGCTCTGACTTGCAGGGCATTATAACGACGGCTAAGGCGGTTGGTGATGATTACATTATTAACGGTTCAAAAACATTCATCACTAATGGCCAGCATTGTGATGTTGTAATTGTGGCGGCTAAAACCAACGAACAAGGCGGCGCAA
This sequence comes from Bermanella sp., assembly GCA_029938135.1. Taxonomy (GTDB): domain Bacteria; phylum Pseudomonadota; class Gammaproteobacteria; order Pseudomonadales; family Oceanobacteraceae; genus Bermanella. Next base: position 9,509 of record JAPYOO010000082.1, read on the forward strand.
AAGGGTTGTCTTTATTCTTGGTTGATTGTGACACTAAAGGCTTTCAGCGTGGCTCTAATCTAGATAAAATTGGTTTACATTGCGCCGATACCTCTGAAATGTTTTTCGATAATGTACGTGTACCTAAGTCAGCCATGTTGGGTAAATTAGACAAAGGTTTTATGGTGTTAATGAATGAGCTTCAACGTGAACGCTTAAGTTTGGCAATAGGTTCTGTTTGCGCAACCGAAGGCATTTTAGCGGAAACCATAAACTATGTGAAAGACCGTAAGGCATTTGGAAAACCCATTGCGGCCTTGCAGAATACGCGTTTTAAAATTGCCGAAATGGCAACCGATGTGCGTATTCATCGCGCGTTTATAGATCAATGCATGGATAATTATGAAAAAGCTACATTAAGCATTGAAGACGTGAGCATGGCTAAATATGCCTGTTCTGAAATGCAGGGTAGGGTAGTGGACTATTGTTTGCAGCTGCACGGTGGTTACGGTTACATGACCGAGTATCCGGTTGCGCGAGCCTTTGTGGATGCACGTGTTCAGCGCATATACGGTGGTACCTCAGAAATTATGTTGGAATTGATCAGCCGATCTGTATTGGCTTAATTAATTACCAGCCAGCTGGTGTAATCTGGCTGGTTTATTCTTCCCTTTCCCTATATTCGCGCTAAGGGGGGCAGGCCTTGCCTTTTACTTAAGCGCTTACTGCAACCCTGACCTCATAAAACTTCTGTTGCAGAGAGTGTGTGCGTTAACCCCTTTACTTCAATGATTGGTTATTATTTGAACGGCCATTTGTGCCGATTAAAATTAATATCAAAATCGCGTCTCTAGTCCAACAATTTCGGATCAGCTCTATTTCTTAAGGTGCTTAAATGGACACTGGCTCACACTTTCAGCTGATGGCATAATGCTCACTATTTATACTGTTGGTCGGGGATTGAATATGAGAAAACTAAAGCTGGGGATATTAAGCCTAAGCCTACTGGGGCTTATGGCCTGTGGTGGTGAAGATGGTGCTGATGGTGCTACTAATAATAGATTCGACTTTCAATTAACACCACTGGCAGCTGGCGAACGCCCATGGATTTTGCTAGAGGGTGCTCAAATAGAGCCTAAGCACTTATCATTTAAAATTGACCGTAATTATTTTGATAACGGTACAGTGAGCGAAACTAGCTCAACAAATACTACTTCAACCATTAATGAGCAAATTAATAGGCAAATGCAGGACTGGTTAGACAGTATTAATCAAGTTAGTGATATTGAAGTATCGGCAGATATTACCTCTAGCAATACCAATGTAATTGCCTATGAAAATGGAAAGTTAGTGGCTATAGCCCCCGGCAAAGCTAATCTAACCATCACACTGGATACATCAAAGCCTTTATCAAGCGTATTTGATACCAGTGATATTGACTTTACCGGGTTTCAAGATACTTATGAGTTTGGTGAAGTGACCGTATGCCCGTATGTGGATGTGGACTTAGGCATTAAATCCGACAACGTAAACACGTTGATTCAGGATGCCCAAGCGCCTCTGCATGCCATCACCTACTTACCAGATACAAGTGACTATTCCAAAGGCGTTTTCACCTCGGTTAAAGCGTACGCTGAAATTGATACTGACAAGCTTGCCGCAGCTGGCCTAACAATCGAAGACTGTTCAACTCAAACTAAATTAACAAATGACTTTAGAGAAGTATCTCCGCTTATCCACAACTCAGTTTCAATAGACGCCCTCACGGCAGGTGAAAAATTCTTCACCCAAAGTGGTGTTGATTTATTAGGGTTTAACTTTCCTAATGTAACCATGTCTCGTATTACTTCTATTAGTAACCCACAATTAACAGCGGTAGGTTACGGCGGAAAATTAGTGCTGAATGCACTCAACCCATTTACCGTTGAAGCACAATCCAGTGAGCTGGGTGGCACCGTTGATATTAGCCATTTTTATCTTTCTGAAGATAATAAAATGAATGATTACTCATTTGTTCTAGGTTTAGCGCTTGTAAGCGATATTGATAATTGTGCAGCTACCTTTTGTGTGAACCCTGCGGATGCAAGCTACACAATCCAATTAACTCACACTGAATTGCCAAACTTATCAAGTGAAGCGCTGCTCATTAAAGAAGGTATTGCTGACATCAAGTTGAATAAAATAACTGGCCTACCCGGTGAAACATTTACAGTTAATACTAACTTAACGGTGGATGGCGTTGTTTACGATACCAGTGAGCTGTTTTTCTTAGGCCACTCCGGAGTAGACCTTACGGCAGCCTACTTTGATAATCTTTCAAATGGAGATAATGTCAGTACTATTGGAAATTCCTTTGTTGTGCATAAAGCACATAATGGAAAATTATCGCAGTACACAGATGACCGCATTGATATTAACTTCATCACGGGTGATTCAACCGAGCAAGCCATTCGTGGCCGCTGGGTACAAGCAGACACCGGCGAAGATCATTACATTGCCGCTCACAGCACTTTTAGCTATAGCAATGTCAGTGACAACTTAATTACTTATCAAACATCAGCCAACCAAACAGCCACTTTATTGCGTGCGGGTATTGATAATGTGACGGTAAGCGGTAGTGTAAATATCGTTGAAGAAGCTTCTGCTCAAGTCAACAGCGTGCAAGTTTCAGATTCAAGTACATCGCCACTGGCCCGTAGTTTTACACCGCAAGCTCGCGGCTTGTCAGGCATTGGCAGCATTGATTTAATCCTTAAAAATGTAAATACAGGTGATGAAACTGAAGTGACCGTAGATGAAGCCGGTAACTTTAATGAAGAAGTGCCCACAGGTATTTATGATGTAGACGGTACTGTGGTGGATGGTGGTGTAACTTATGCCATTGAAACTCAAATAACTGTAGAGCGCGACGCCACTGATACCGGAAAATTAAATCTAGCCAAAGTGGGTTTGTATAATTTTGATGTATCTATATCTGGCTGTGAACACGACTATAAATGTTATGCTGGCAAAACTTATACCTTTACCGTAACCGCTAAAAATACAGGCCTTATAGCAGCCGACGGTATTTTTGTAACAATTGGTAATGGCAGTACCATAGATCATTCTGAAGTAGCATCATCAAATGTACCTGCATCACAAGTTATTTCAGGTATGGATCGAGGTGATACTCTTAATTATACGTTTACAGCCCGCTTTAATACTCCACTACAAGATACTGTAATTGATATTCCCATTACACTTTATGACAGTGCCAATGATAGAACGTGGGAAGATGCTGTATCGATAAAACTTTCTCAATACCCATCACGTAAGGTAAACATCAAGGCTTACAACGCTAATGCTCTTGCAGAAGTACGTGGGTATTTAATGCTAGAAGGCCGCACTCCTATTCGTGTTGACGGGACAGACTCAGCGATTACCATCCCGAATAAACCGGGTGCAAGTTATGAGCTGATTATCGCCAACCAAGAGTACAGTAAGTCAACTCCTTATGGAGTTGCCAACGATGTAACCCTTATCCCTAATGATTTCTCTGGCTTTAATGACGTGAATATAAATGAAAGTACTGATAACACCGCTGCAGGTGCACAAGCCGTAAACAATGGTGTTAAATTTATTTCTTACATCAGTGCCGGTGATGTAGATCACTACACAATCAATATCCCCGAAGTTCAGTAAATACGAACGTGGCTTTCACGATTATCAGCG
>JAPYOO010000082.1:13298-15022 GCA_029938135.1 Bermanella sp.
TTAGGCAAAGAAACGGACATGGGCCGCCCAATGGTTGGTATGACGTCAGAAACCTTATCGGTTAAATCAGATGAAGGAACATCAGACAACACTATTAATTACCTAGTACTGGGGTTTGATAGACGTTTCTAGATTCGGATCATGCATGAGGTTTACTTCGTCACAGACTGTTGATTTATTAGCGAACAACGGGTTCGACCTTTTATTGAGATAATAATATGTCCGCACCCGTTACATGATTATTGGTTGTTACCAAACTTACATTGTCTTTTTAAAGTGTAAAACATCATATTTAATTCCGCAGAATTCAACGTTAGCCCGAAACACTATTCACTCCAAGTAGCCTGTTGGCAACGCCGGGATAAAAAATCCATGAAGGCCCGTACTTTAGGTGGCACATGTTCGCGGTGAGGGTACACCGCATAAATACCCACCGGCTCTAATTTATAATTAGGCAACACTTGGGTTAACGCACCCGATTGAAAATGGGACTGCACCGTATAGTTAGTCAACGCCGAGATGCCTTGCCCTGCCAAGGCCAATGACGTTACCGCATCAATCGAGTTTGATTTAATAGCGCTATTCACCTGCACCGCATGGGCCTTGCCATTCTTTTCAAAGCTCCATCGCAACGGTGACTTCAGTAATGACAGGCTTATCCATTGGTGATCCACCAGGTCATTTGGCTGTTTGGGCGTTCCATTTTTTGCCAGATATTCCGGGCTGGCAAACACCACCATGGCAGTCTCACACAGTTTTTTGGCCACCAGACTCGAGTCCTGCATCCAGCCAATACGAATGGCCAGGTCTATACCTTCTTCCACCATATTAACGATGCGGTCTTCCAGCAGTAATTCTATTTTTAAATGGGGATACAGGCTACGCAGTTCTTTGATCACCGGCACCAGATGGGCGGTGCCAAAAGAAATGGGGCTAGACACCTTTAAGGTACCGGTGGGTTGATTTTGATATTGACGCAGCTCATCCAGCGCCACATGGGTGCGAGTGACAATGTCGTTGCAATGGCGGTAAAAAATCTCGCCTGCTTCGGTGAGGCTGATACTGCGGGTGGTGCGATTCAACAGGCGCACGCCCACTTCTTTCTCAAGCAGGGCCACTTGTTTGCTCACCGCCGACTTGGCCACCCCCAGTTGCCGCGCCGCCTCTGAGAAGCTTTTGGCTTCTACAACCTTAGTAAACACCCCTATACGCTTAAGTTCGTCCACATTTGCCTCTTATGTTGTTCATTGTGCGCGCCCATTTAGCTGGCATCATTCTACGATCAGTGTTCACTTAAACAGAACACTGAAAGCAAATAATACTATCTACCGCTTATTTTGGAAACGCTTAAGCTATCACCACCTACTTAACCCCAAGGATACAAATATGAGCGCTTTAACTCCCTTATTCCAATCCGTGCAGCTGGATTCACACTTAGTACTTAAAAACCGCATCGTCATGGCCCCGCTTACCCGCTCCATGAGTGACGATGCCCTGGTTCCCACCGAAGACATGGCGGCCTATTACGGGCGTCGCAGCGATGCGGGCCTTATCATCACCGAGGCCACACTGGTGTCGCAAGATGGACAGGGTTACCCCAATGGCCCAGGGCTTTATAACCAGCAACAAGTAGAGGGCTGGAAACGTGTTACCCAACGAGTGCACGATAAGGGCGGTAAAATTTTTGCCCAGATATGGCACACCGGCCGGGTTTCCCACTCTAT
>JAPYOO010000083.1 GCA_029938135.1 Bermanella sp.
CGCCATTGGGCGAAGCGCCACTTAAGCTATCAAAGGCAATATTAATGCTGATAGTACGTGCTTGTTCATTGGTATTAGACAGTTGCAATACCGGTTCTACCGATGTTACACGACCGTCCTCAGAGTAATAACGCACAGCACTTTCGGCCCGCCAGTCGGTATCACTTGCTTGGCTTTGGTTGCCTAATAGTGTGCCCACCGCGCTTGCTAACACCCAGCGGCAGTTTTTGTTTATTTTCATTTTAGTCTCCAAAATAGCGTTAAGTTTAATGGTTTAGTTGCATCCACAACCGCCACCCCCTAAACCACGACCACCACTGGATGCTTCTTTTGAGAAATATATATGATCGTCAAAAGCATCATCAAAACCATCACCACCAAAGGTCATTTCCTCCTTAGCAAGGGAGCCTTTTTGCCAAGGTTTTACTTCAGGAAAGACACTACAGCCGGTTAGCAACAGCAATAAACAGGTACTCATTATCCACTTCATGGTTTTCTCCACACATGTGAGCTTGGGTTATCGTCAGCTGGACGGCCGGCGAGTGAAATGACTCGGCTTAAAAGGCGTAACAACATTGCTTTCATTAAGTGGGTCAAATTAAAGGCTGTTAGAAGTGTGAAAAGATGCTGAGGGATATCTAACTTTTGGCTGAATATTAAATGATGACACATAGTTTCACTCCTATTAAAGCGGCGCCCTGCGCGGCGACAGATAATGGAAAAAGTGTACTGAGCCAATCTTAAGGTTTTCTTAAAAAGCGTAAGTCGCCTATCAATGAATTAGGGACTTCATCGGTAGGTGTTACTGCAAAAATTAATGGGTGATTGTTTGTGGGATTTTTTATGGGCTGTTTACAGGTTAGTGAACGTTTAACCATTCGCTGAGATGATGTCATATTTAAATCGTGAGCCTTGCGGGTTGCGCTAGGCTCACGATAATTTTAATTTTTACGTTTGTTAATCCTTACGCCTATTAATCCTTACGATATAGCGTCACCACACAGGCGCCGCCCAAACCTAAGTTATGTTGCAAGGCAATACGTGCACCTTCTACTTGGCGTTTGTCGGCGCTGCCGCGTAATTGCCACACCAGTTCGGTACATTGGGCTAAACCGGTGGCCCCTAAAGGGTGGCCTTTAGAGAGCAAACCACCGGATGGATTGGTCACATATTTACCACCATAAGTATTGTCACCATCCCAAATAAATTGCTCGGCTTGCCCCTCATCACACAACCCTAGGCCCTCATAGGTGATGAGTTCGTTGGCGGTGAAACAGTCATGCAGTTCCACCACCTGAATGTCATCCGGGCCTATGCCTGCCTGCTCGTACACGTCTTTGGCCGCGGCGCGGGTCATGTCGTAACCCACCATCTTAATCATACTGCCTTCATTAAAGGTAGATTCAAAATCCGTGGTCATGGATTGTGCCGCTATGTATACCGGATTTTTAATGCCATGTTTTTTGGCAAAAGCATCGCTGCATAAAACCGCCGCGCCAGCACCGCAAGTAGGCGGGCAACATTGAAAACGGGTGAGCGGATCAAACACATCGGGTGATGCCATAATTTGCTCCACCGACAGTGTCTCGTTAAACAAGGCATAAGGGTTATGGCTGGCATGTTTACGGGCTTTCTGTGCAATCTTGGCAAACGTTTCACGCTTAGTGCCGTGTTGCCACATGTATTCGCGACCGGCGCCACCAAACATTTGGGCCGCCACTGGCGCCTGATTAAAGTCTTGCTGTTCTACCATTACCTCAAGGTGTTTGCCCATGGGGGATTCGCGATCGTTAAAGTAGGAGCCCAGTGCGCCTTTTTCCATTTTTTCAAAACCCAGTACCAATACACATTCGGCCATGCCGCCTTCGATGGCCTGGCGCGCTAAATACAAGGCTGAAGAGCCGGTACTGCAATTGCTGTTAACATTTAATATCGGAATGCCGGTTAGGCCCAATTCATAGGCGGCACGCTGACCACAAGTGCTGTCGCCATAAACATAACCGGTATAGGCTTGCTGCACATCACTGTATTGAATGCCGGCATCCTTTAAGGCAATGACACCGGCATCGCGGGCCATTTCATAATATTCATCGCTGGCGCCAGGTTTGCTGAACTTGGTCATGCCGACGCCGATGACATTTACTCGATTGCTCATTTTTATTTCCTTAAAATTATTTGGCTAATTTATTAATGAGCACGTTTTCAAAAAACGACATTTGTTGGGCCAAAGAAATATCCCCTTGCACACTTAACTTGCCTTTTTGAAAGAGGCTGGCAGCGCTCACTTGTCCACGGGCTAATTTTTCCAGGTCGCTGTCTTTAAGGTTTATTACCACGTCAGCGTCAGCGCTGGCATCCGCCTTATTTAGTTGCCAATGGGAAACGGGGTCCGTCACGTTAATGTGCACCAGTCCTTCAACTTTGTGATGAGTTTTAGTGAAAGCTGTAAAAACCTGTTTGGCAATGGGCTCTCGGCTAGGTGCCTGTGGCACGGCTGTTTCGCTATTACCGGCTAATCTATCGGCTTTGGCTTGTCCGTAAAGCTCAGGGTTAATATCACCCAAGGCTTGCAACTTACTAGACGCTAATACGTTGCCGCCTATGAATAATTTCCCAGAGAAATACAATTGTTGCGCATCGGCACCATCGATGAACAGGGCCAATAAATCTTGTTCACTTAAGGTTAAGCTAACGTCTGCAGCATCATTGACCCCAGCACTGGAACTGCCTTGAGCATTTTTTAAATCCAATACAAAGTGAGATTCTGGCTCGGTAATATTAAACTGAAAGACGGTCTGTGCGTTTTCTACAATGCCATCTGTTTGCCCGCTTTTTAAAGATAGGTGTTTGCCAATAGCGGCAAACACATCGGCCGCTTGTAAGGTATCTTCTTGTGTACTGCAAACTTCAGCCGAGCCCGCCGCTAATCGCTGGTATTTTTTCTGCTCAATTAATTTAGCGTCCAAACCACGGATGACTTCCAGTTTGTTAGAGGCCATCACGTTACCGCTCAGTTTCAACTCCCCAGCAAAATACAATTTTTGCGCGTCTAACTGGCCGGTTAACATGGCCACTAAATTGGCCTCGCTTAGCTCAAGGCTTACATCCGCAGTATTATCCGTTCCTGGGTAGCAAGCACCTTTATCATTTTTTAAGTCCAGCACCCATTGGCTTGCCGGGTTGGAAAGTTTAAATTGAAAAATGATGTTAGCTTGGCTGCCTATTTTTTCATCCGTTTTCACCAGATCATCAATGGCGTTAAAGATGTCCGCCGAAATAATTTCATCCACTATGTCTTCACTAGTACCATTGGCGCTGGATTTTTCATCACTCACATCAAACAGGCGCTGGGGGATTTCGTCATACAGTTCTATGGCGGCATTTTGAATCACTACCTTGTCTCGCTCTAATACCGAGCTTTCAAACACAATGCGAGTATCATTTTCTTGCCACATGCGGGTCACTAGGGTTTCACCGGGGAAGACACTGTCGGCAAAACGCACCTTAATGCTTTTCACCAAACGCGGGTCGTTATCACAAAAGGCTTTAACCACATGGCGCGTCACATAACCGTGGGTACACATGCCGTGCAAGATGGGTTTGTCAAAACCAAAGGCCTGGGCAAACTGGGGGTCGGCATGCAGTGGATTCCAGTCACCCGATAAACGATATAATAGGGCCTGGTTTTCGGGGATGTGTTCTTGAATCACCGCGTCGGGCTCACGGCTGGGCGGTACATTGCTAGCGCCGCTGGGGCCACGTTTACCCCCCCAACCACCGGCATCACGCACAAACACACTCATTTCGTTGTAGGCGATCTCTTCACCGCTTTCATCTTTGCTAACAACGCTTATGACCACCACCGCGTGAGGGTTTTTATCAAAAGCGGTTTTTAATTTATAGGTATGGGTGAGTTTGGCACTGGGGTTAAACAGCTGCTTAATTTCAGTATATTGCTCACCGTGTAGGCTGCGATCGAAGCCGTAATTTAAACCGGGTAACAGCTTGCCACCGGTTTTGGCCAGGGCCAGCATGGCACTTAGTTGTGGCAGGGCGGCGTAACTGGGCAAGGCTTTAAAGCCCTGATGAGCGCCTTCGTACACTAACGGCAATTCGCTGGCATCCAGAGGGTCATTGGCGGCGCCCACCCCCAGAGCGTAAATAGATAAATCACGTTCGTCGTAACTGGATTCCAAGGTCGTTTCGCTGCCGGTGGCCACATCCAGATCGATGAATTCATTACCGCCCAAACTGGGGCTAGTGATGTTGCTAAGCATGGCAGCAATGGCAGTGTTCACATCGTGCGGGTGTTCGGATTTGGAAAAATCACTGATCTTGTCGAACTTTTTGGCCACCTCTTCGATGGAAATAGGCTGCCCCAATTTAAAGGCGTGACCCAAAGAACGCTGCCAACGCAGCTTGGCCATATAACCGGCGCCCACTTCAAACAGCCCCTTGGTTTCTTCACAGTCTTCATGGCATAACCAGGCCACTAGCGGGCTTATGTATTCCGGTTTTAACTCAGCTAATAGATGCGGCGGCAATATGTTTTCGGTCATGCGCGAGGCGGCCACCGGGGCGATGGTATTCACACGAATATTCTTAGTGCGTCCTTCTTCGGCCAGTGAATTGGCCAGTCCCACCATACCCAACTTAGCAGCACTGTAGTTGGCCTGACCAAAATTACCGTAAATACCCGCCGCCGAGGTGGTCATGATAATACGCCCATAACCTTGTTCACGCATGTAAGGCCAAGCGGCATGAGTAACACTGTGAGCGCCCTTAAGGTGTACCAGAGTAACTAGATCCCAATCATGCTGAGACATTTTATGGAAGGCGGCGTCGCGCAGGATACCGGCATTGTTCACTACAATATCCACCCGCCCCCAAGTATCGATGGCGGTTTTAACGATGAGGGCACCGTATTCAACCGAGTCGTAATTGGCCACCGCCTCGCCGCCCTGAGCAATAATTTCGGCGACTACCGTGTCGGCGGCATTGGAAGATTTACCTGCACCGTCCTGACGGCTGCCTAAGTCATTAATGACTACTTTTGCGCCTGCCTTGGCCAGAGTAAGAGCGTGCATGCGGCCAAGGCCACCGCCCGCGCCGGTTACAATGGCGACGCGGTTGTCATATCGAAGTGATGCTGCCATGTGGTTCCATCCTAAAATTTAAAAATGTGGGTATTGAATGTCTTCCCGATTTAACTTACCATGCATACAGTAAGTTACATTAGCGGGTTTAAGGCGGGTGCGTCAATAAGCTTTGGCTCAGGAAAACAAAATGGCGCAAAAGGGTAACTGACTTAATTGGCAGCGCTTACCTTGTCTGCTGGAAGTTGGCTGATAAAATGAGTGGCGATGCCGAGCAGGTTAATTCTTGGTGTGATATCAAACAAAAAAAAGAGGCGCAGGTGACAGACCCAGTTACAGATTTTACAACGAAGCCAAGCAGGCCAAAGCGTACTCAGGCCCAACGTAGCAGAAGCATGCAAAAACGCCTGCTGGATGCCACCATAAAGTGCCTGTCAGTGGAAGGATATGCCGGCACGACTATCAGCAAGATTGCCAAATATGCCGACACCTCTAACGGCACGCCGCTGCATCATTTCAACAACAAGGCCGCCATCATCGAGTCGGCGGCGGCTAAGCTGATTAGCGATATTGCCCGCGACACCGCACAAATGTTTGATGCCTCAAACAGCGACTTTGTGGATGGCATTGAAGAGGTTAAAATATTCATCGAGGATTTCTCCCATAAAAATGCATTGATGGAAATACTGCAAGCCAGCAAACGCGACGAAGCATTACGTCAGGTAATTCAACCGGTGTTTTTGTGCATGGGGCAGGAAATATTAACAAAATCCGAGCGCTGGTTTGAGGTGACAAATGAAGATCACGACCTGCGAGAGATATTAACGATCTTTCAATGGGTGGTTCGCGGCATGGCAATTGATGCACACCTGTTGAAAAATGATAAGGCGCGGGATTACGCCATTAAGATGATACTGAAAATGTTTGCGGATTATCTTAAAAGGCGCGAGACATAAACATTTTTTTATTTTATTTACTGCCAATAAACGGCCCCTTACAGGGCCGTTTTTAATTCCCACATTAAATTTCCTTGTTACAAACCTCGGCTCATCACCGCCTGAGTCACTAGATTATCTATGGACGATAACGGCGAACTGCTAGTAACCCAAGGCGTGCCCGCAAAATGTTTTTGCATAATTTTTTCCGACGTACGTGTGGCTAAGGCTTGCGTGGTGAGTGTGGGGTTAGGCCCACCTAGCGCGTTGGACAAGGCCGAGTTATCGGCAATGTAAAGTGCATCTACTTCGTGGGCTTCACCATTGGCGTTAATGACAGAGTTGGTCGGGTCATCCCCCATGCGCATGGACGACTGCACATGAATTAACAGCGGCACAATATCTGCGCGAACGATGTTAGTCGCGCCGGCGGCACGCAAAATATCCGCTGCTTTATTGGCTAAAAACTCACGATTGGCCAGTGTTCGCGCCGAGCGTGTTCGCTTGTTAATGGTAATTTCTGAAACCGCGCCATTGTCATCATTTAATAGACTTGAAGGCAGCACGCGATTATCCGCTTCCACGTCATCATCTGTGATGATAAGCATCGTCATGATTTTGTTGATATCCGTCAGGAAGGACTTCAATTCTTTACCCACTGGGCGTCCGCTTGGACCGTCCCATTGGCCATAAACACCGCGGCCATTGTCGTAGTAACCGCGCATGCCGCTGTCACTCATGTTGAGGTTGGCGGCTAAAAAAGCTGGGCCAATGGTGGTGGGCTCTATGCACCCTTTGCCAGGGAAATCCGCCCGTGCCGAAGAACCTACACCCTTAGTGCTGCCGGTATCAAACGGGAACTGGCCACAAACCAGGTCAAAGGCGTGGTCGGTTAAACCGCGTCCCACCCAGTCATGGCTGTTGGGCAGATTTGAATTTTGCCACAGGCGTGGGTTTTCCAAGCAGCCCGCGGCCATCACGACTACCTTGGCATTTTCTGACACCACTTCACCAGTTAATGTGTTGCGCCAGCTCACTCCAGTGGCGGTGGATTTTCCATTTACATTGGAGGTGTGTATTTTTGTGACAAATGCATCACTGATTATACTGGCCGCTTTTCCTTTCGTGGCCCAAGCATCTGCGGTGAGTGCCATGGGCACATAAGAATTATCGGTTGAGCGTTTAGCTTTTAAATTTCTAGGCGCACCTAAGGGTTCATAACAACCTTGTACACAATGGCCACACATAGTGCAACCGGTGGCGTTAGGGTAGGTGAGTTCACTGGCGGTGGAGCTTAAACCAGCATTGCCACCGGGTTGTAATACTGCATTTTGTTGTGGGCGGTAGGCGTCGCGGCTGATGTCGCGACTGGTTTGGCAATTCATGCCAATGTTTTCACAGGCGTTATAAAACAGCTGCTCGTTTTTTCCCATAGCGGCGGTTTGCACCGGTAAGGTTTCTTCCACCCACTCGTAATAGGGGCGTAATTCTTCGTAACTAAAGGGGAATTCAAAATTCCGATCGTAGTCGGCCGCGTCCTCTCCGTTGTAGCCTTTGAAAGCACCCGGCATAGCACGAGGGCTATTTCCAAAGTATATTTGAGTGGTGCCACCCACACCGGCCATGTTCATGTTCATGGCTGGAGTGGTCAGTTGACGATACCAGGCAGGTTTGCTGCGATCGCTGGGCCCAAATCGTTGCGCCCCGCTTAACGGGTTGTTGCCATCGTCTTCAAAATGCGTCCAGTCTTGTTCCGGGTTGGCATTACGACCACCGGCTTCCAACATCAATACATCTAAACCCTGGGCGGCTAATTCTTTTGCTACTACTGGGCCGCCACCACCGGCGCCAATTATAATGACATCACGCATGTAAAAATTTCCTTATTTGAATATTGGCTTTTAAATCATCAAGAGCGGGACTGAGCTGAAAATTATTTAAACTATGCATCGATTTCGCTCCTGCCTTGCCAGTAACCGAGTAAGTCATCGTGACCCTCTACCGGGCCATTGGGTAAATAATTACTTAACTGCCAACCTATGGGGATTTGATTAAGTGCTTTGGTATTTTTATCCAGCGCATGCCATTCACTCATAGAACCAAAGGTCGCCAGTTGTAACAAACTGCGAATAAAGGTCGACATTAAGTCGGGTAAAAAGGCATTTTCTTTTGCGCTTAATTTGCCACCAATTAAATCGCTGATGCTGGGTTCTCCGGTTTCCAAACGCTGGAAGACTTGGGCTTTTTCGCTCATAGTGAGTCGTGAGAACGCAGAGATATGGCCTCCGTTAATGGTGAGCGGATTCACTATGGTGGCGGTAATATTTAAAATAAGTGAAAACACATGGCCCAGCGGAATCACTTCACTATCACCTATCAAGGCATCTAATTTTTTATCAAGTGCATTTAGGATAATTACTTCCACCGGTTTCAGTAGTATGGCCAAACTTATGGGAATGGAACCCGCCGATTCACTAAGGGCGCCACCTAAAGCCGATAAAATAGAGTTGCCAATGTCCTTGGGCCAGGGCAGGTAGTTATCTAGGTTTTCTAACAGATACTGATCGGTATTGGCGGCGAGTCCACCCACACCCCAAGTGGCTTCTCCTTGCGTGATGGAATGCCAGTCGTTGCCCGGCATAACAAAAGCGGTAACCCCTTTAAAAGTATCCAAAGTGACGGCGTCCAATACCTGTTTAATCACACTGTTACTGATCCAGCCTGCCTGAGTTTTATTAGACGCCAGTAACATGGGGCTAATAGCGGCCACGGCGCCCACGATGCCAGAGCGCGTTAAAAAATCTCGCCTTTGCTTGAAGTGTGAAGACTCTTCTTCACCGTCCGTTTTTATTGTTGGTAAATTCTTTTTCACTGGATTTAGCCTCTCTCAATAAACCATAAAAATATAATGAAAAATCAGTAAATAGACTCAATCTTGTGTACCAAAAAATCACAGAATTACTTGAGAAATATTGCCTTTAATTATTATTTTTATTATTTGAAGTGGGCAGAACGATGGTTCTACCTCAGCTGAAATTAATGCATACATGGCCATAGGGTTTCAGCAAGAAAAATCGATTTGATAATGAAATCATGGATAAGCATTAGGTTTAAAAGGTCATGAATTGCAGCGGTTGGCGATTATATCTAATGAATTTCTCTGAAATGTAACATTTTTTACAATTGAACGGTGGAAGTTTTACATGACTTATGATTGAAGTGGACATTGGGTTTTGTAACAAAAAATTCCAATGTTGTTAGCTAAATAAATAATATTGTCCGTTGCTGTCTTACGCATTACTGGCCCTATGTATTTTTTTTTGTGTAGTATTTACCTAAACGATAAGTATTAAAGTAGCCATAAATACGTCACCCAATAACAAACTAATGTCATTGCAAACAGTCGCTTCACTCAACCCCGAGCAAGAACAATTAATCGCTATATTGCATGCATTTGTTAATGATGAACTGCAATAAAGTTATGCATCAAACTGTGATCAATAGTTTTGCATAATAGGGACTATCAGTTAATTGCGACGTCCGTATTGGGATATGCAAACGTGAAAGAATCAGTGAGCAGAGTCTAAGCGACCAGTAAGCATTTCCATTAAATCACCTACCTACAAATAGGTAGGAGCCCCCCCCTAAAGAGTGTCATTATTTTTGTACGTGTTTAGCGATATATTAAACATTAAGAAATGCACATCAGGCATGGTTTGTAGTGGTTAAAGACCATATCTTTTCAACACTATATATCCCCTCCCATTTACACAGAGTTACAGCCATGAATACGTCTCAGTTTTTTTACCGTTGTGCGACCTTTACCCGTGAAAATGGATCTGTAGCGCTTGCGGATATCCATAACCCCAAGCAGACCTCTGAGCTAGAAGAGTGGTTTGGCGTGGTTATATCGTTGGCAGATGGACTGCACACCATTCAAGAGTTAGTTGATTATATGGCAAACCAGTATGAAGCCTCGCCCGAAAATCTAGATGAAACCATTAGTTCGGTAATTGAGCGCTTGGTAGATGGAAAGATGATTCAACTAAGCGATAATAAAGTTGAACTGCCTTATTATCTTGCTTCCCCCATAGAGGTATTAGATCTAGATAAAGCCAAAAAATTAATGGTGCAAGATGGCTACGTTTATCATTAATTGTGTATCTAAAGAGATTTACCATTCACCTAGGTATCGTTAAATTTCCTGACACATTCACACCCTTTCAATTAAAGTGCTATTGTGTTTTTGATTGCATAATGACGGATTTAAGTCGGTAGAAGGGGTCTGCATCTGTTCGATAGGGCAGGATATATAGAGGGCTGTTAGCATCACTCCTCCATATCTATGCCTTCAATTAAACCTTAATAAAGCCGCTCAAAAAACCTTCATGTTAGCCCTTTAGGGTCCAAACATGACCTAAGCCACGTGATTCTGTTAATATTAGAACTTAGTGATAGTTATCCCCGCTAGGCGCTGAGAAGTCGCACTTGCTGTCAATTTAGGTGAAAGTATTGAGTAACAACAAAGAGTCACATTTAGTGGCCGGTCGTGAATGCGCAGAATGCACCGCGTGCTGTGTGGTGCTGCTGATTGATGATGACGATTTTAAAAAACCGGCCGATCAAGTGTGTTCAAATTTGATGGACAAGGGCGGCTGTAAAATCTATACCAAAAGGCCTTCGGTCTGCCAGGGCTGGTATTGTGCATGGCGTTTTATGGAGCAACTTGGCGACGAATGGCGCCCCGATCGTTCAGGGGTATTATTACGTTCAGACGAAGACGGCATTATTTTTCAGCCCATTCGTGATCCGCTAGATGTATTAACAACGCAGCGAGCAATAGAGTTAATTGGCGGCGGCATCGCACAGGGCATTTCTCTCTCTATGACGATCCCCACCAAAAAGGGTTATCGCAGCTTTGGTATGGATTTAAATGAGCCTTTAGAGGCGGCCGTACAGTCTAGGCATTTCCCTTCCATTAAAGCCAAACTTATTGAGTTAATAGAATTTTCTTCAAAACAAAATACTAGCCCAATAGCACTCATCGCCAGTGATTATTAAGGCCGTATCATGTTATTTATTTCCCACAGTGTTTCAATCCCCGATACCGACATTGAAATTACCGCCATGCGTTCCCAAGGGCCCGGCGGGCAAAATGTAAACAAAGTCTCGTCGGCCATTCATTTACGTTTCGATGTGCACCAATCGGGTTTGCCCGACTTTTATAAAGAGCGCCTGTTGGCCATTCAAGATTACCGTATGACCAAGGACGGTGTGATTGTGATTAAGTCGCAAGAGCACCGCAGCCAAGAGCTTAATCGACAGGCCGCCTTAGAAAGATTGGTGATGATGATTCGTCAAGCCACGGTGGTTCAAAAAAATCGTCGAGCCACTAAGCCGTCGCGTTCATCGCAACAAAAGCGCATGAATAAAAAAACCAAACACGGGCAAAACAAGCAATTGCGGGGCAAGGTAAGCCATAAAGATCATTGATGTAGGGGCTCAAGCGTTAAAACATCATCTATACTCAGGCCAAGCCCTTAGCCGTTTAACTTAACGCCCATGAAATACCTGCTTATTTTACTGCTCTTGTTTTCCACGCCTGTATTGGCACAACCCCCTTTGATCGTACGTCATCACACCCCTGCATGGAGTGCCATCACCAATGCGGATGGCAGTGGTCTGTATCACCAAATATTCATGGAAGTTTTTGCCTATTCCAATGTCCAAGTAAAGGCGGTGTATTTGCCCCTGTTACGAGCTCTGTCCGATGTGGAACAGGGCAAGGCAGACATGGCCGGGGGCATAGGGCTAGGGGACAAGCGTTTTCTTTATGCAAGTCATCCTATTTATCAGTCTAGAGTAAGTGCCTTTTTTAATAAAAAATTGCTTGAAGATTGGCAGGGCCTAGTGACCATTAAACAATATGAAGATCAAACTGTGCTCTCTGTGGGCATGGGCAAGCTTATCAATATTAAAGGCTTTGAGGTGAACAGCCGCTACCAAGCATTGAACATGCTGCTACGTAAGCGCGCCCTTTATTATGTGGATGCCACCGAATTATTTGAAGGCCTGTATCAGGGAGACTACGGCAAGCATTTTAATGGTGAGCAGGGCAGTCAACACCACGTCTCGTTTGACCCCACACAATATACGTATCGCTCAATATCAGATGTATCGGCTTATATTGTTTTTCAAAAGAGTGAGCGCGGTCAAAAAATTAAAGCGTTATACGAATCGGGTTTTAAAACGTTACTTGAGTCGGGCCGACTTTTGCAAATTTACAAGCAATGGGGGTTTGAAAGGGCCATCGTAAAAATATTATTAGATGCGGATGCGGGCGCCACCCCGGCCAATACGTTATCGCTCTACCGGTAAACCGGCCAACTTCCATTCGGGAAAACCATCCTCCAAGCGGCGTGCATTAAATCCCTGCTGGCGAAGTGTCTGCACGGCATCAAATGCCAGTACACAATGGGGGCCGCGACAGTAGGCCACCACTTCTTGCCCCTTGGGTAATTGCTTCACAAAGTCTGCTAATTCGGCCAACGGCACGTTGATGGCATTGGGCACATGGCCGGCGCCATATTCTTCTGCCGGCCGCACATCCAGCACCGTAACGCTGCCGTCACCGGTACGTGCTAACAGGTCGCAAGCACTCACTGGTTCAAGATCATCCTTGTTGCCCAGTAAGGCGTCTAAAATGCGATCTACATCGGCCAGATGACGCTGGGCCACTTTGCGCACACTTAAAAACAACTCAAGTACGTCCTCACCCGACAGCTGGTAATACACGTTTAAACCCTCTTTACGGGTGTTTACAAGGCCAGCCTGCTTCAGTTGTTGCAGGTGCTGTGATGTATTGGCAGTGCTTAAGCCTGCCACTTTGGCTAAGGCATCCACGCCACGCTCACCCTGAGCCAAAAGCTCCATGAGCTGTAAGCGGTTGGGGTTACTAATGGCCTTACCTATACGAGCAAATTGATTAAATAGCTCTAACTTAGAATTTTCTTTTGACACGGGCACCTAATTCTCCGACAATTCAACTAATCAATAGATCTATTGATTAGTTGTTTATAGATCTAGTTTAGCATGGCAGTCACTGGCTAGCAGCCCCTTTTGTGCTTAGCCCGTGCTGTTCTATAGTGAGAGCAGGAGCGGGATATGGAACTTGAGAGTTGGTTGATTCAGTACCAAAGCCCTCTACGGCTGGGTTTCTTTGTGGGGATGTTCACCCTAATAGCCTTATGGGAGTGGTTAAAACCGCGCCGTAGACAAAATGCTAGGCGTGTTAGCCGTTGGGCCAATAACCTGAGCCTAGTGGTGGTGGCCACGTTACTGGTGCGCCTAGTGGTGCCCATGGGGCTGGCGGTGATGGCGCTTCACGCGCAGGAATCTGCTTGGGGCTTATTCAATTACCTTACACTCAGCCTTTGGCTTGAGGTTGTTTTGGCGCTGGTATTGCTGGATTTGGCCATTTATTGGCAACACCGAATATTCCATCAGGTGCCTGTATTGTGGCGACTGCACAGAGTACACCACAGTGACACCGGATTTGATGTCAGTACCGCCGTGCGCTTTCACCCTCTGGAAATTCTGTTGTCTATTTTTATCAAGGCACTGCTGGTATTAATACTGGGTATTCCCGCCACGGCCATCATCATCTTTGAAGTAATTTTAAATGGCGTGGCCCTGTTTAATCACGGCAACATTCGTTTGCCCAAAGGGTTGGATACCATAATACGCACCCTAGTGGTCACGCCCGATATGCACCGTATACATCACTCGGATATTCCCAGCGAGACCAACAGTAACTATGGTTTTAACCTTAGTATCTGGGACAAAATTTTTGGCAGTTACACCGCGCAGCCACAAAAAGGACATGAGGGTATCAACATAGGTTTAAAGGAATTTTCAACGCAACAGCAAAGTAATGATTTTATGGCCCTGTTAAAAATGCCGTTTGTCAGTACAGGCAAGCAGGGAAGAATATGATGTGTTTTAAAGTTTAATCCGCTACTTTTAAGTGGCCCAAACAAGCATTCCTTTGTGTGCCCCAAAAATAAGTCGCCGTAATCCTATATGGCCAGCATCTCAAATTCAGCCTTACCTACACCACAATCCGGGCATTCCCACTCATCTGGAATATCAGCCCAAGCAGTCCCCTGGGCTTCATCATAAATAATACCGCACACCACACATTCCCAAATTTTCATGTTTCACCTCACCAACGTTTGTTACATCCCGTTTATTTTGCACCCGGCATATATTTTTTAACATCCACATTAAAATAACGGCGCAATACATTATTAGCTTCGGGCTCGCTTTGACGCCAGCCGTACACTGCGGGTTTTTGTGTTTCTATGGCCAGAGTTTTAAAGATTAACCAATCGTATATGGCTAAGGTGGCGGTGACATTTTTGGCCGAATTTTTCCCCCGTGAATGGTGATGGTGGTGCTGGGTAGGAAAGGTGATGATATGTGCCAATGCCCACATGGTTTTGCGCACCCAAGCCCATTTATGATTGTGAAAATACAAATCATAATTCCAGTTCACATGGGTATGCGCCGCCCACAAACCTTTAAATACAGTGGCAACAATAAAGACCTCGGTGAGTCCTAAATACAGGGCAATTAATTGAAACCAGTAGTTCGGCAAAATTAACCACCAGGCCCACCCGTTCACAAAAGTATGAGTCACCGACAATTGTCCCTTGTTATCTGCGCCTCCCGACAAATGGTGAGGGCGATGGCTCATCTTGTAGAAGGCCTGAATCCATTGCAGGGTTTTGTTTTTTGGGCGCCGAGCATGGGAAAACAAATGGGCCGAGCCATGTAAAAACTCTTCGATGCAAAAAAAACCAAAGAGTGTGAGCCAGAAATACGACTCTTGTAGCCAGGCCAAGCTACCGGCACTGTGGGGCAATAAACCACTCATAAGCAGGCTAATGATTAAAATTAACAGGGGGCGCTGCACCACAAACA